>NZ_JBEYVC010000044.1:0-64648 GCF_040643855.1 Streptomyces sp. NPDC047072
GGCTGGCCGCGGAGGGCCAGACCGTGGCGGACATCGCGGACACGGTCCGGCTGTCGGTCGGCACGGTCCGCAACTACCTCGGCAACTGCCTCACGAAGCTTGGGGCACGAAGCCGTCTGGATGCGGTGCGCCTTGCCCGGCAGGCGGGCTGGCTGCCCCCGGCCGACCGGTCGACGCCGCAGCTGGACATGACACGGTGAGCAGGAACCGCCCTTCCTTGGGGGTCCACGACCGGCACTGACCGCCGAGTTCGCTCGCGCGCGCCGCCAGATTGGCGAGGCCGTGTCCGGGGGGTGCCGAGCGGCGGACGCCGTTCGCCCCGTCGTTGAGCACGGACAGCAGGACCGTGTCGCCCGTGCGCCGCAGGGCGATCGTGCAGTGGGTGGCCTCGCTGTGCCGGAGAATATTGGTCACCGATTCCCGCACCGCGGCGGCGAACAGATTCTGAATTTCACCGTGGGGAATGGCGATTTCCTCGCGGACATTAACCGTCGCACCCACGCTCTCCAGTAGCGACCGGGCATTGTCGAGTTCGCAGCGCAACGACAGGCTCCCGAATTCATGGGCCATCGAGCGCATATCGGCCAGAACCTCCCGGGTCAGGCCCAGCAGGCTCCGCAACTCCGAACGCGCCCGCTCGTTCTGGCGGCCCAGGTGGCGGTTGGCCAGCTCGCCGCGAATGGCCGCGAAAGCCAGTCGGCTCGCCAGGAGGTCGTGCATGTCGCGCCCTATCCGCAGCCGTTCGTCCTGCAGGGCGTTGCGGACGGCCTGGGCCTCCGCCCGGCGGATCCAGTCGAGCCGGCACGCGATCCGCAGCAGGGCGGCGACGGCGAGTCCGACGACCAGGGTCACGACCGGGCCGACCGCCGCTTCCGCGTACGGAACGCTGTTGACCAGGCTCACCGCGGTGTCGACCACCAGGATCGAGGCGAACGCCCCGATGCCCCGCCGCCCGCCCAGGCCGACCGCGGCGGCGCCCGCGACGAAGCCCCCCATCCCCGGCCACTGGGTGTGGAAGACCAGACAGGGCACGTAGGTCAGGACGGCCTGCAGGACCAGGGTCCACGCCGAGAACCGACGCAGCCTCCTGGCGGTCGGCGGGCTGTGCAGCGCCTGTAAACCGATCATGGCCGGAATACACAGGGCCCACGCCACGAAGGCGGCACTCCCCGCCCTGACCGTCAACATTTCAATCAAACCGTTGAGTGCAACTCCGGCTTGCAGTACGCAGACGGCACAAACCGCCACCCACACCACTGGAACACCCTTGTAGAGCCTTCCCACAGTTCCCCCCGCAGGTACGTCAACGTACGGACCTCCGTCTACAACTGATCATACGCGAACTGATGTCCGTACCGTTGCCCCGAAATGAAGAGTGCTCGATATCGCATTTGCGAGCCGCACCACCGCGCCCCATTCGCTCCCGAGCCAGCCTCGAGCGGCAACTCGGAGGGTTCCGGTGTCCACACCTGAGGGTGCGCATCGAAAGGGGTAGCGGAACATGCCGAACAGGACAGGAGCCGGGCGGTGACCCGGCGGGTGGTGATCACCGGAATCGGTGTGCGGGCACCGGGCGGCTCGGGGACCAAGGAGTTCTGGGACCTGCTGACCGCGGGGCGGACCGCCACCCGGCCGATCACCTTCTTCGACGCCTCGCCGTTCCGGTCGCGGATCGCCGGCGAGGCCGACTTCGACGCCCGGGCGGAAGGGTTCGGCCCGCGGGAGATCCGGCGGATGGACCGGGCGACACAGTTCGCCGTGGCCTGCACCAGGGACGCTGTCGCCGACAGCGGTCTCGACTTCGCGGCCCTCGATCCCCACCGGGTGGGCGTGGCGCTGGGCAGCGCCGTCGCCTCGGCCACCAGCCTGGAGAACGAGTACCTGGTGATGTCGGACTCCGGCCGCGACTGGCTGGTGGACCCCGCGCATCTGTCGCCGTACATGTTCGACTACCTCAGCCCCGGGGTGATGCCCGCCGAGATCGCCTGGGAGGTGGGGGCCGAGGGCCCGGTCACCATGGTCTCCGACGGCTGCACCTCGGGCCTGGACGCGGTCGGTTACGGCGCCCAGCTGATCCGCGAGGGCAGCGCCGACACCGTGCTCGCGGGCGCCGCCGACACACCGGTGTCGCCGATCGTCGTCGCCTGCTTCGACGCCATCAAGGCGACGACCCCGCGCAACGACGAACCGGCCACCGCCTCCCGCCCGTTCGACGGCACCCGCAACGGCTTCGTGCTGGCGGAGGGCGCGGCGATGTTCGTCCTGGAGGAGTACGAGGCGGCGCGGGCCCGCGGCGCGCACGTCTACGCGGTGATCGGCGGGTACGCGACCCGCAGCAACGCGTACCACATGACCGGTCTCAAGAAGGACGGCCGGGAGATGGCCGAGGCCATCCGCGCCTCCCTCGACGAGGCGAGGCTCGACCGGACCGCCGTGGACTACGTCAACGCCCACGGCTCCGGCACCAAGCAGAACGACCGGCACGAGACCGCCGCCTTCAAGCGGAGTCTGGGTCAGCACGCTTACGACGTCCCGGTGAGTTCCATCAAGTCGATGGTGGGGCACTCCCTGGGCGCGATCGGCTCCATCGAGATCGCCGCCTCCGCCCTCGCGATCCGGCACAACGTCGTGCCGCCCACCGCGAACCTGCACACGCCCGACCCGGAGTGCGACCTGGACTACGTGCCCCGCGTCGCCCGCGAGCAGCGCGTGGACACGGTGCTCACCGTGGGCAGCGGCTTCGGCGGCTTCCAGAGCGCCATGGTGCTGCACTCCCCGGAGGTGACCCCCGCATGAGCACCGTCCGCAGCGTCATCACCGGGATCGGTGTCCTCGCGCCCAACGGGCTGGGCACCGAGGAGTACTGGAAGGCCCTGCTCGCCGGGGAGAACGGCATCGCCGAGCTGACCCGCTTCGACACCTCCGGGCATCCGGCCCATCTGGCCGGCGAGATCCGGGACTTCGACGCGGCCGAGCATCTGCCGAGCCGGCTGCTGCCGCAGACCGACATCTCCACGCGCTACGCCGTGGTGGCCGCCGACTGGGCCCTCGCGGACGCGGGCATCGACGCCGACTCGGGCGTCGCCGACTACGACATGGGCGTGGTCACCTCCACCTCCCAGGGCGGATTCGACTTCACCCACCGGGAGTTCCGCAAGCTGTGGCACCAGGGGCCCGAGTACGTCAGCGTCTACGAGTCCTTCGCCTGGTTCTACGCGGTCAACACCGGGCAGATCTCCATCCGCAACGGCATGCGCGGCCCCAGCGCGGCCCTCGTCGGTGAGCAGGCGGGCGGTCTCGACGCCATCGGGCACGCCCGGCGCACCGTCCGGCGCGGCACCCGGATGGTGCTGAGCGGCGGGGTCGACTCGGCCTTCGACCCGTGGGGCTGGTCGGCCCAGTCGGCCGGCGGGCGGGTCAGCACGGCGGACGATCCCGGGCGCGCGTATCTGCCCTTCGACAGCGCGGCCCGCGGGCATGTCCCGGGCGAGGGCGGCGCCGTACTGATCGTCGAGGACGCCGTGTCGGCCCGGGAGCGGGGTGCGGAGCGAACGTACGGCGAGATCGCAGGCTATGCGGCCACCTTCGATCCGGCGCCGGGCTCCGGGCGGCCGCCCGGTCTGCGCCGGGCCGCCGAACTCGCCCTCGCGGACGCCGGGTTGGCACCGTCCGACATCGGCGTGGTGTTCGCGGACGCGGCCGGCATCCGCTCGCTCGACGCGGCCGAGGCCGAGGCACTGCGCGGGATCTTCGGGCCGTACGGCGTCCCGGTGACCGCGCCCAAGACGCTGACCGGCCGGATGTACGCGGGCGGCGGGCCGGCCGACGTCGTCGCGGCCCTGCTCGCCCTGCGCGACCAGGTGGTCCCGGCCACCGCCCACACCACGTCCGTACCCGAGGAGTACGGCCTCGACCTCGTCCGCGGCGAACCGCGGTCCGTCCGGGCCGGGGCCGCCCTGGTCCTCGCCCGCGGCCGGCACGGCTTCAACTCCGCCGTCGTCCTCACCCCCGCCTGAACCCCACCCACCTCATCCGAGGAGAGCACGAACCATGGCAGACATGACCATTGACGACCTGCGCGGCACGCTCATCGCCTGCGCCGGCGAGGAGGACTCCAGCGCCCTGCACGGGGACATCCTCGACGTGCCGTTCGACGAGCTCGGCTACGACTCGCTGGCTCTGATGGAGAGCGCCGCGAAGATCGAGCGTGACTACGGCATCGCCCTGCCCGAGGAGGCGGTCGCCGAGGCCGAGACCCCGCGGGCGCTGCTCCGCCTGGTGAACAGCCTGACCACCGCCGCAGCCTGACCACGGCCACCGCCCGACCACCGCCGCCTGACCACGGCCGCCCGACCGCGACCGTCCGACCCCCCGCCGGGGCCGCCCCGCCGACCGGGTGCGGCCCCGGCCTTTCGCACCGACCCGCCGCAGACGTCCAGGAGACCCCATGTCCGCTGCCCTCCCGCACCGCACCCAGCACACCCTGACCGTCGACGCGCCCGCCGAGGTCCTCTACTCCCTCGTCGCGGACGTCACCCGCTGGCCGGCCGTCTTCGAACCGACCGTGCACGTACGGCACCTGGAGCGCTCGGCGCGCGCCGCGCGGTTCGAGATCTGGGCCGAGGTGAACGGCGAGGTGGTCCAGTGGACCTCCCGCCGCGTCCTCGACCCGGAGCGCCGCTATGTCTCGTTCCGCCAGGACCACGCCAACCCGCCGGTCGCCTCGATGTCGGGCGGCTGGCTCTTCCGTGAACTGCCCGGCGGTTCCACGGAGATCGTGCTGCGGCACCGGTTCGCCGTGGTCGACGACGACCCGGCCGCGCCGGCCGCGATCACGGCGGCGCTGGACCGCAACAGCGCACGGGAGCTGGCCGCTCTCGGACGGCTGGCCGCCGGCGCCGCATCCGTGGACGACGTGGTGTTCAGCTTCTCCGACACGATCGAGCTGTCCGTCTCCGCGGCGGAGGCCTACGACTTCGTCGCCCGCGCCGATCGCTGGCCGGGGGTGCTGCCGCATGTCTCGCGGGTGGAACTCGCCGAGCCGCGGCCCCGGGTCCAGCACCTGGAGATGGACACGGTCACCGCGGACGGCTCGCGGCACACCACCCGGTCGGTGCGGATCTGCCGCGACGGGGACTGGATCGCCTACAAACAGCAGGTCACTCCCCGGCTGCTGGCCGGGCACAGCGGTCACTGGTCGTTCGAGGACGGGCCGTCGGGGTCCGTCGCCACCGCGCGGCACACCGTGGTGATCGACCCCGCCGCCGTGACCGAGGTGCTCGGCCCGGACGCGACGGCGGCCGACGCCCGCGCCTATCTCCGCGACGCGCTGGGCCGCAACAGCCGGGCCACGCTGGAGGGCGCGGCCACGGCCCGGGTGTGACACCGGCCGCGTCCTGACGGACGCCCACGACGAAGGCCGGGCGGGAACCGAGGATGCGGTTCCCGCCCGGCCTCTCGGCGTCCGACGGGTGGTCAGGCCGTCACGTGACGCGCGTACTCGGCGGCCGCCGGCTGGAGCTGGAGGACGACATGGCTGGCCGAGCTGTGCGCGTCGCGCCAGGCCCGCTGCAACGGGGAGTTCTGCTGCTGCCCCCGGGTCCCGGCGCTGCGGAAGAGGCGCTCCACGGCCGTGACCGACAGCTCGGCGGCCAGCGCGCAGTCCCGTGCCGCCCGGCCGACCTCGAAGGCGTCGGGCGCTCCCCGGTCCGCGGTCTCGGCGGCCCGGTGCAGGAGCAGTTCCGCGGCGTCGGTCTCCCCCGTCGCGCGGGCCAGCTCGACCGCCGCGGTCTCGGAGAGGGAGCCTCGTCCGGCGGCCAGCGGCAGCCAGGCGTCGGCCGCGGCGCGGGCCGCGCCCAGGACGGGCGCGGCGAAGCACAGGCCGTTGACGGCCTTCAGCGGCACCCGGTGACAGGGGTCCGCGGCGCCCTCCACCGTCCCGGCGATCAACGAGTCCCGCAGGAACGAGCGGTGGGCGGGCACCAGCGCGTCCCTCAGGACGAGGGTGTGGCTGCCGGTGCCGCGCATGCCCACGCTGTCCCAGGTGTCCTCGATCGCGTAGGCGCCGCGCTCGACGGCGAAGAACCGCGTCTCGGCACCGCCGTCCCGCGGGGCGACCGCGCACACCAGCGCCCATGCGGAGAACTCCACGAGACTCACGTACGGCCAGCGTCCGCTCACCCGCCATCCGCCGGGCACCGGCTCCGCCCGGCCGAGCGGCATCAGCGCCCCGACGAGGAGGGTGTCGGGGCCGTCCTGCCAGAGTTCGGCCCGGCCCTGCTCGGGCAAGTAGGCCGCCATACGGGGCAGATGGGCGGTGAGCGAGGCGCCCCAGGCGGCCGAGGTGCAGCCGGCGCCGACGGTGGCGACCGCGGCGACGACGTCGGTGAACAGGCCGGCCCTGCCGCCGTGGGCGAGGGGCACGAAGTGCCGGGCGAAACCGGCGGTGGTCAACGACTCCACCACCTCGGCGCGGAGCGTCCGCCGGCGCTCGGACTCGGCCGCGTGCTCCGCCGCGATCTTGGCGGTGTCCACGGCCGCGGTGGTCAGCTCGGAGGGTGCGCTCGGACGGTCCGGCATGGGGGTGTCTCCTTCGGCTCTCGCGACGTTGCCGGGCCCAGGCTCGCTGCCGGGACTCGAGTGAGACTGGAGACCGTGCGGCCAGGCTGACCTTGTCCGTTGAGGCCAGTGAGCTAAGGAAACAGCCATGTCAGCACAGTGGATACTCGTGTTCGGCGCCACGGGGAACCAGGGCGGTTCGACGGCCCGTGAGCTGCTGGCCCGGGGGTGGCCGGTGCACGCTTTCGTGCGGGACCCGGACTCGGCCGCGGCGCGGCGGCTGGCGGCGAGCGGCGCGGTACTCGTCCGGGGCGATCTGGAGGACCCCGCCTCCGTGCGGTCCGCGATGCGCGGCGCCCACGGGGTGTTCAGCGTGCAGACCCCCCTGGGTCCGGGAGGGGTGCCGGCCGAGGAGCGGCACGGCACGGTGATCGCCGACGCCGCGGCCGAGGTGGGGGTGGCGCACTTCGTGCACAGTTCGGTGGGCGGCGCCGACAACCCGGCCGGGGTGTTCTGGCGCGAGGCCAAGCTCCGGATCGAGGAGCGGGTACGGGAGCACGGGCTGCCGGCGACGTTCATCCGGCCCACCTACTTCATGGACAACTTCGCGCAGTACCCGCCGCTGCCGCGGGACGGCGAGCTGGTCTACCGGCGCGGTCTCGCCCCCGGCACACCGTTGCAGATGATCGCCTCCGAGGACATCGGCTTCTTCGCGGCGGAGGCGTTCGACGCCCCGGAGGAGTTCCTGGGGAAGGCCTGGGAGATCGCCGGCGACGAGCTGACCGGCGAGGCGATCGCCGAGGTCTTCCAGCGGCACACCGGCATCCCCACCCGCTACGAGGCGGTCCCGATGGCGGAGTTGCGTCAGGAGAGCGAGTGGCAGGCCACCGCCTACGACTGGCTCAACCGCATCGGCTACACGGCCGACGTGACCGCCCTGCGCCGGCGCAAGCCCGGTCTGCTCACGCTGGAGGCGTGGCTGAAGCGGACGGCCTGGACGCCGGCCGAGCACCACCGGGCGCCGAGCGCGGCTGGGGTGGAGCGCTCGGGGAACTGAGCACGGCTGAACACAGGGGCGGGGCCCCGCGGTCGTACCGCGGGACCCCGCTGGTCTGTCCGTTCTGGGCGGTCCGGCCGGAGGCCTCAGCGCCGCCCGACACCCCCGGCCTCGCCGGCCAGGACCTCGTCCAGCGCGCCGGCGAGATCCTCGGGGGCGGCGGTGCCCGGGACCAGGTACCGCTCGGCGATCACGATCGAGGGCACGCCGGTGACGCCCAGCGCCAGCCCGGCCTCCCGGTCCGCGTGGACGGCGGACACGAAACGGTCCCCCGCGAGCACCTCGCGCGCCTCCGCCTCCGGTACGCCGGTCTCGGCGACCAGGGAGACCAGGGTGTCGTGGTGGGCGAGGTCGCGGCCCTCGGCCCAGTACGCCCCGTACAGCCGTGTCACCGCCTGGGTGGCCAGGCCGTGCCGTGCGGCCAGGTGCACCATGCGGTGGGCGTTCATGGTCCGGCACGGGCGCACCAGGTCGGGCCGGAAGTCCAGGCCCGCCGCGGCGGCCCGGGGCGCGATCCGGGCCATGGCGGCCTCGGCGGCCTCCCGGCTGCCGTTGAACCGGGCCAGCGCGTCGAAGAGGCTGGGCACCGGCTCCCGCGGGTCGCGGTCGGGCGCGGCGGGGCCGGGCATCAGCTGGAAGCTGCGCCAGTTCACCTCGACCGAGTCCCCGGCACGGCACAGGTCCCGTGCGGTGAGCAGGTTGCGGGAGCCGTAGTAGCTGTGCGGGCAGGCGAGATCGGTCCAGATGTCGACGCGCATCGGCGCTCCTCGGGTGGGGGTCAGTAGCGGGCCAGCCGCTCCAGCAGCGGTCCGGCCTGGAGCAGGACGGCCCGTTCGGCCGGGGTGAGGCCCAGGGCTTCGACGGCCTTCATCAGATAGGCGGTGCGCACCTCGCGGCCGGCGTCCAGGGCCGCCTTGCCGGCGGGGGTGATGGCGTGGCTCCCGCCCTCCACGGCGTCGACCAGGCCGCGCGCGGCGAGCCCGTCGAGGGTCTCGCGCATGGCCTCGACGCTCACCTCGTCGTAGGCGGCCAGGTCCTCGGCCGTCTTAGGCGCCCGGTTGTTCATCAGCTGTACCAGGACGGTGAGTTCGTGCACCGCGGGCGGGTTCTCGGGGTTCTCCTTGCGCAGCCTGCTGCCCAGCTGCATGGCGCCGCGGCGGACCCAGTCGGCGGTGGTCCACAGGTCCTCGCCGGGCTCGGCGGGCCGCGGGGCTCCGATGCTGCGGTCGAGGCGGTAGCCGGTCATGGAGGGGCCGTCGACGACACCGGGAAGCTCCCGGATGGCCCGGCGCATGGCCTCCTTGTCGGGGTTGCGCTCGAAGGACTTCCGGTACGCCTCCTCGCTGGTCCACTGCGCGTAGTTGACCAGGGAGGTGCCGTCGGTGCTCAGGTGGTAGTTGGCGGAGACGAAGCCGGGGCAGTGCCGCACCCAGGCCTCCACGTCCTGGGCGAGCATCGTCACCAGGGCGCGCTGGACGGAGGCGTCCTCGGTCCTGACGGTGACGAGCGCGACGAAGCCGGCGTGCGGGGCGAGTGCGACGGTCATGGTTCCTCCCAGGGGTCGGCCGGTGCACCGCCAGGCTGGTCAGCCCGCCTCGACACCGGCTCGACGTCCGGTGGAGCCGCGATCACGGCTCGACGTCCGGGTCCTCGTCGTCGTCCGGGAGCGGCAGCGCCAGCCGGCGGATGACGCGGCGCAGCTGGCGCGCGTACTGCTCCTGGAAGGCCGGGTCGGAGACGTCCGTGCCGAAGATCCGGCGGACCAGCTGGGGCATGGTGACCGGTGCGGCCACCGCGCCGATGAGCAGCAGCACCGCGGACGCCGGGTCGATGTCCGCCGCCAGCTCCCGGCGGTCGCGGCGGGCGTAGGTGTGCGAGAGGTCCTCGCGCTCGTCGGGCTCGTCCGCCGTCAGCTCCGCGGGGTTGGTCAGGCCGCGCCACAGCCCGAGCCGCATGGGCCGCGGGTCGGCCAGCGCGTCGCGCAGATGCCGTACGACGGCCTCCTCCAGGGGGAGGTCGGGGCCGCCGAGTCCGGTCTCGCGTTCCTGCCAGGCCTTCTGCAACTCGCGGTACAGGCCGAGCTTTCCGCCGAAGTAGTAGCTGATCAGCTGTTTGTTGACGCCGGCCCGGTCGGCGATCTCCTGGACCCGCGCGCCGTCGAAGCCCTTGGCGGAGAACACGTCGAGGGCCGCGTCCAGCAGCTGCCGGCGGCTGCGCTCGGCGTCGAGCACCCGGTCCTCGGGGCGCGGAGCCCGGCGCGGGCGCCGCGGGGCCCCGTCCTGTCCGTCGGCCTTCTTCCCGTCCACATCGTCTACATCGTCCACGAGGGCATCGTAGCGCCCTTCATCCACCTGTACAGCACCTTCATCCATCTGGTTGACAGGGTCATCCTTGCGGGCAATCATGCCGTCATGTCCACTGACAGTGCCCGAACCAGCACCGGCGCGGCGCCCGCCGCCCCAACGCCCGGAAAGCTCAGCCCCGAGGTCCGCCGCATCGCCGTGGTGGTCGTGACCGGGGCGGTCGCCTCCCTGCTCGACTCGACGATCGTCAACATCGCGCTCAACGACCTCACCCATGAGCTCCACACCGGCCTGGACACCGTCCAGTGGGTCGTGACCGCGTACATGCTGGCCCTCGCCTCCGTCATCCCCGTGACCGGCTGGGCCGCCCGGCGCGTGGGCGCCCGCCGCCTCTACCTCGCCTCGATCGTGCTGTTCACGGTGGCCTCCGTGGCGTGCGGATTCGCCCAGACCAGCGGCCAGTTGATCGCCCTGCGCGCCCTCCAGGGCATCGGCGGCGGACTGACCCTGCCGGTCGGCCAGATGATCCTGGCGAGGAAGGCCGGGCCGCAGAACATGGCCCGCGTCATGAGCATCGTCGGCATCCCGATGGTGCTGACGCCGGTGGTCGGCCCCACGATCGGCGGGCTGCTGCTCGACGGGCCCGGCTGGCGCTGGATCTTCTTCGTCAACGTGCCCATCGGCCTGATCGCCGTCCTGCTGGGGCTACGGCTGCTGCCCCGCGAGCCGGCCGAGAACGCCGGCCCGCTGGACGTGACCGGCCTGGTGGCGATCTCGCTCGGCATGATCGGCCTCACCTACGGCCTGGCCGAGCTGGGCAACCAGGGGAAGTTCACCACGGCCGTCGTGGTCGCCCTCGCCGCCGGACTCGCCCTGACGGCCGCCTTCGTCCTCCACGCCCTGCGGATCAAACAGCCCCGGCGCCCCCTGCTGGACCTGCACCTCTACCGCGACAAAGCGTTCGCCGCGGCCTGCGTCGCCACCTTCGCCCTGGGCGGGGCGCTGTACGGCGGGATGATCCTGATGCCGCTCTACTACCAGGCCGTACGCCATGAGGACGCCGTGACCACCGGTCTGCTGCTGGGCCCCTCGGGGTTCGGCGCCGCGGCCGCGATGTGGCTGGCGGGGCGGACCGCCGAGCGGATCGGCGGCGGGCTCACGGCGATCATCGGCGGGGCCGTGAACATCGTCTCGACGCTGCCGTTCGTGCTGATCGGCCCGCACACCTCGTACGTCGCTCTCTGTCTCGCCCTGGTCGTGCGCGGCTTCGGCATCGGCATGTCGATGATGCCGGCGATGACCGCCGCCTACCGGGTCCTCGGCCGCAACAAGATCAACGACGCCACCCCGCAGCTCAGCATCCTGCAGCGGGTGGGCGGGTCCATGGGCACCGCGATCATCGTGGTGGTCCTGCAGAACAGCCTGGCCGACTCGGACGGCACCCCGGCCGGCCTGTCCGACTCCTTCGGGGCCGCCTTCGGATGGGTGCTGGTCGTCACGCTGGTCGCCCTGCTCGCCACCGCGGTGCTGGCGGCGATCGAACGGCCGGTGTTCGCCGCGCAGCGGGCGCAGAAGCGACAGGCGGCAGCAGAGCAAGCCACCACCGGAAAGGCCTGACCATGGCGTTCACCGAAGCCGAACTCGACTACCTCAAGACGCAGACCCTCGGCCGCCTGGCCACCGTCGCCCCCGACGGCGTACCGCAGAACAACCCCGTCGCCTTCCGCTACAACCCGGACACCGGGACGATCGACATCCAGGGCCGGGCGCTCGGCGACAGCCGCAAGTTCCGCAACGTCCAGGCCAACGAGAACGTCTCGCTGATCGTCGACGACATCGCCTCCTTCAGCCCCTGGCGGGTGCGCGCCGTCGAGATCCGCGGCCGGGCCGAGGCACTGACCGGCGCCGAGAAGCACATGGAGCACTTCAGCGGGGAGATGATCCGCATCCGCCCGACCCGGATCCTGTCCTGGGGCCTCGACCCCGGCCGGCCCGGCATCTACGCCCGGAGCGTGTGAGCACACACGAAGGTGGGGTACGACCTTCCGGTCGTACCCCACCTTCATGTTCGGCCGGCTCAACCGGTCGTGGCCACCCGCGCCCGACGGGCCAGCAGCCGTGCGCCCTGCCCCCACACCGGATCGGCGAACAGGCCGAGCCCGAGCGACAGTTGTCCCACCGTCACCCGCTCCTCGGGACCCGGTTCCGCGCGCGCCAGATGCTCGTCGGAGGCAAGCCGCAGCCCGACCCCGGAGACGGCGAACACCTCGTCGCCGTCCAGCAGCCACCGGACCCGGCCCGCCTCCGCGTCGACCGCGATGGCGAGGTCGTGCCGGGTCCGCGGGGAGCGTTCGGCGACCGGCACGGCGTACGAGAACGTGCCGTGGCCCGCGCCGGGGCGCGGCAGCCGCTCGTACAGCGCCCAGACCCGGCTGTTGGTGAGGGCGAAGTCGAAGACCATGCCGGACTCCATGTCCACGCAGATCATCGCCGCCATACCGCACTTGAGGGAGGCGTCCGGGTCGTCGAGGGCGTCGCCGTAGGGGTGCCGGTCGGTGCCGTGGAGTTCGGCGGAGAGCGCGGCCTCGGCCCGGAACTCCCCGGCGGCGGGCAGCGGGAAGCCCTTGCGGCTGTCCCCGGACTCCGGCACCGCGAAGGCGGCCCACCGCAGATGGCCCGAACCGTCATGCCCCTCGGGTGCCTGTGCGAAGGCCGGGAGCCCGGTCTCGGGGTTCTTCCCGGTGGGGACGACGGACAGGCCCTCCGGTGACGTCGTCACCACGCCGTCGCCCTCCGGGAGCCAGGACAGCGGCCGGGGTTCCCAGCGTGCGGGGGCGCCCGGGGCGTTCCACTCCCCGGTGAAGTCGTCCGCGAACAGGACGGTCTGAACAGGACTCATGTTGTCTCCTTGGAAAGGTGTCCCCGGGAACGCGTCCTCACGAGGCCGTGCCCGACAGCTCCCACGCCGCCGCGCAGCCGCGCAGGATCGCCAGCCGTCCGGCGGTCGAACTCGCCGCCGCCGAGACCATGACGCCCAGCGTGGTCACCCCGGTCTCGGCGTACTCGGCCATGCGCTCGGCGATCCGCGGCACCGGCCCGATGAGCGCGGTGCGGTCGATGAAGTCGACCGGCAGTACGGCGGCGGCCCCCGCCCGGTCACCGGCGGCCAGCCGTTCCCGCAGCTCGTCCGCGACCCGGCCGTAGCCGAGGCGGCGGGCCAGCGTGCAGTAGACGTTGCGTTCGGCGTCGCCGATGCCCATGAGGTACACGTACTGCTCGCGCAGCAGATCCGCGGCGGTGGCCGGATCGGGGCCGACGGCCGTCGGCAGACTCGGCAGCACCTCGAAGCCGGCCATGTCCCGGCCCGCCCGCTTGCGCCCGTCGGCGATCTCCGCGACCGCCTCCCTGACGGCCTCGGGGGCGGTGAACACGCCGATCCAGCCGTCGGCGATCTCACCGGCGAGCCCGAGGTTCGCCGGCCCCACCGCCGCGAGGTAGACCGGCAGGTCCGCGGGGAGCGGCCGGGTGAGCACATGGAGCGGGGCGGGGCCACCGACGGAGTAGTGGCGCCCCTCGTGGTGGACCGGGTCGCCGGACAGCGCCCGGCGCACCAGGTCCACGTACTCCCGGGTGCGGCCGAGCGGCCGGTCGGCCCCGGCGCCGTACCAGCCGCGCGCCACATCGGGGTTGGAGACGCCGAGGCCGAGCCGGAACCGGCCGCCGCTGAGCGCGTCGAGGGTCGCCGCGGTGAGCGCCGTGAGCCCCGGCGGGCGGGCCGGGATCTGCATCACGCCCGAGACCAGCTCCACCCGCTCGGTCTGTCCCGCGACGAGCCCGAGCAGGCTCGCCGCGTCGGAGCGGTATCCCTCGGGCGCGAGAACGGCCGCGTAGCCGAGCTGCTCGGCGGCGCGGGCCAGCTCGGTCGCGCCCTGGTAGGTGAGATTCACAGCGAGGCGCATGACGCCGGGCTCCTCGGGTCGTTCCGGAGGGGGAAGGCCGGACAGGTGGTCACAGCAGGTGGCAGCCGCCGTCGACGTACACGATCTGGCCGGTGGTGTACGTCGCCTCCACGAGGTGCCGTACGGCGGTGGCCACGTCCTCGGGGGTGCCGACCCGGCGCAGCGGCGCGTTCTGCCGTACGTACTCCGCGATGGGTGCGAAGAACGGCTCGCCGGCCGTCCACGGGGTCTCGATGAGGCTGGGCGCGACCGCGTTGACCCGGACGGCGGGGCCGACCGCCTTCGCCAGCAGCCGCGTCATGTGCTCGACGGCGGCCTTGCTGACGGCGTACGGGATGGAGCTGCCCGCGGTCCTGCTGCCCGCGATGGAGGAGACGTTGACGACCGCGCCGGCGCCGCTCGCGGCGAGGTGCGGCATCGCCGCGACCGTGGTCTGCCAGGTGCCGATGACGTTGAGGTCCAGGATGTCGCGCCAGACGTCGGGGCCGGCCGCCTCCAGGTCCTGGTGGGGGATGGCCCTGGTCCGGCCCGCGCTGTTCACCAGGACGTCGAGGCGGCCGTAGTGCTCCACCGCGCGGGCGACCAGCTCCCGGGCCTCGGCCCCGTCCGAGACGTCGGCCCGGACGTACACCGCGTCGGGCAGCGAGGCCGCCAGCTTCTCGCCCTCCTCCACCGAGCGCGAGGAGTTGACCACCACCCGGTGGCCGCCTTCGGCCAGCCGCCGCGCGATCGCCTCGCCGATCCCCGAGGAGGACCCGGTGACCAGGGCTACGGGTGCCGCGCCGGACATCAGTAGTTCCCCAGTCCGCCGCAGACATTGAGCGCCTGCGCGGTCACGGCCGCGGCGTCGTCGCCCACCAGGTACTCGACCATGGCCGCCACCTCGCGCGGCTCCACGTAACGGCCCATCGGCACCCGGGCGGTGATCCGGTCGAAGGTCTCCTGCTCGCTGACCCCCCAGATGCCCGCGTAGTGCTCCCGCACCCGTTCCGCCATCGGCGTCTCCACGAACCCCGGGCAGACGGCGTTGACGGTGACGCCGGTACGGGCCAGTTCGAGGCCCAGGGCCTTGGTGAAGCCGACCACGCCGTGCTTGGAGGCGGAGTAGGGCGCGGCGTGCACGACGCCCTGCTTGCCGCCGGTGGAGGCGATGTTGACGATCCGGCCGCGTCCCGACTCGAGCATCCGGCCGGTGGTCAGCACCTCCTTGGTCATCAGGAAGACGCTGGTGAGGTTGGTGGTGATGACGTCGTTCCACAGCTCGTCGGGGATCTCGGCGGTGGCGCCGCCGCCGCTGCGGCCCGCGTTGTTGACCAGGATGCCGACCGGCCCGAAGCGTTCCACCGCCGTGCGCACGAAGGCGCGGATCTGCCCGGGGTCGGCGACGTCGCAGACCACCGCGTCGGCCTCGTGGCCCTCCGCGCGCAGCTCCTTGACGGTGGCGGTCAGCCGGGCCTCGTCCCGGGCGCAGAGAAAGAGACGGGCGCCGAGTCCGGCCAGCCGCCTGGTGATCTCAAGGCCGATGCCGCTGGTCGCTCCGGTTACCAGAGCCAGCGGCGACGCGCTCGCGCTCATGTGCCCTCCGTGTGTCGTGACCGTTCGTCCGCACCGAGGGTCCGCATCGCCGGTGGAGCCGTGCTGGAGGGCTCTTGGAGCGCCTGCGGCCGCTCTCCACCTGCGCTCCAGCGGGGCGGCCGAGGATGCCTGCGTGCCGCGGCCAGGCGGTGCAGCCCCGAGGAACAGGAGGCACCCAGATGCCCGAGAGCAACGTCGTACCCGCCGTACCCGACGGGGTCCTCGTCCGGGTCCAGCACTTCTACGCGCACCAGATGCAGGCGCTGGACGCCGGCCGGTTCGAGGACTACGCGGCGACCTTCACCAAGGACGGGATCTTCCAGCACACGCCGAACGCGGACCCGGCGGTCGGCCGGGACGGGATCGTCGCCGAACTCCACGCGTTCCACCGGCGGTTCGACGGCGACCCGGTGCGTCGCCGGCACTGGTTCGACCACATCGCCCTCACCCCGCAGGACGACGGGTCCTTCCACGCCACGGTGTACGCGCTGGTGGTGACGGTACGGCCGGGCGGGAAGCCGGAGATCGCACCGAGCTGCCTGGTCCACGACGTGCTGGTGGTCGAGGACGACTCCGTGCTCACCAGGTCCCGGCGGGTCGAGCACGACCAGATGTTCTGAGGCGGTCGCCGTGGTCCCCTACCGGTCCGTCGCGCCCGAGGGCCCCTGGGCCCCGGTGCGCTCCGCCTGGCACGAGTCCGGCCGCGTCGTGGTGTACGGCGCGGCGGACGCCTGGGCGTCGACCGGACCGGAGGGGCTGCCGGCCGCGGACCTCGCCCGCCATGCGGCCCTGCACACCCCGGCCGCGCGCCGGACCCATCTGGCCTCACGCCTGCTGGCGCGCCGCACGCTCGGCGTGCTCCTCGGCGTCCCCTGGCGCGAGGTGCGGATCACCCGTACCTCGCTGGGCGCCCCGGTGCTGCCGGACCTGCCGGGTATACGGATCGGCATCAGTCATACGAGGCAGCTGGTCACCGTCGGAGTGAGCCGCTGCGGCCCGCTGGGCGTGGACGCCGAGCGGGCATGTCGCGCCGTCCGTCCCGAACTGGCCGGGCGGATCTGCACCCCCGCGGAACTGGCCGCCGTCGCCGCGCTGGAGGAGCACGAGCGGTCCGAGAACCTGCTCCGGCTGTGGACCCTGAAAGAGGCGTACGTCAAGGCGCTGGGCACGGGGTTGCGGGTGCCGGTGCGCGGCTTCGGGTTCGCCGGCTTCGACGGACCGCACCCCGACGGCCCGGGCGGCTGGTCGTTCACCACCCGGGCCGTACGGATCGGCCCCGACCGCGCTCCCTATCTGGTCAGCGCGGCGGCCGCGGTGTCAGCCGGCGCGCCGTAGGGCCACTCCCGGCCGTGCCTCCAGAGCGGGGTCCCCGTCGAGGACCGCGCGGTGCAGCCGTTGCAGCCGGGGCGTGGGCTCCACGCCCAGCTCCGAACTCAGCCTGGCGCGCAGCGTGCGGAACTCCTCCAGCGCGCGCCACGGGCTGCCCGCCCGGTACAGCGCCGTCATCAGCTGGGCGCACAGGTTCTCGTTCAGCGGGTGACGGGCCGTCAGCATGCGCAGCTCGGCGACGAGCGAGGTGTGCCGGCCGAGCAGCAGATCCGCCTCGATGCGCTGCTCAAGGGCGGTCACCCGGGCCTCTTCCATGCCGATGACCTCGAGTTCGAGCACCCTTCCGGTCGGTACGTCGGTGAGCGCGGGGCCGCGCCACAGCGCCAGGGCCGTGCCGAGCAGGGAGGAGGCGGCCTGTGCGTCGCCCGCCTCCAGGGCCCGGGTGCCGCGTGTCAGCAGGTCCTGGAACTCGGCCAGGTCGTGCACCTCGTGCGGCGGGACGAGCCGGTAGCCGCCGTAGGACGTGGCCAGCACGTCCTTGGGCGATATCCCCGGATCGTCCCCCAGGGCCTCTCGTATCTTCCGTCGCAGCTGCAGGATGTACGTCTGCAGGGTGGTCGCGGCGCTGCGCGGTACCGCGTCCCCCCACACCTCCTCGATCAGGGTGTCGACCGGAACGGTCCGTCCGGGCCGGAGTGCCAGCGTGGCAAGGATCTGCCTCGGCTTGCCGGCCGTGGGGACAACGGACCTGCCGTTGTAGTCCACGGTGAGCGGACCCAGAACCCGCGTCTTCACAGGGTTTCTCCGTTCTGTGCCGGTGGGGAGGCCTACCCCCGCAGCATGGCACTGAGTGCCAGCCGCGCCCCAGGGCGTTGAACACGAGTTCGCCTGTGTAGTTCGCCGGGCGGGGATGTGCGTTTCACATGTCCCGCTCTCTCAAGCGGGCCTCCATCTGCTGAGCCGACGATGCGTGATGTCCAGGATCGCCACGAGGGAGCCCAGATGACCGTAGGACTCGAACGACTCGCCCCATGTCTGGACGAGGTCGCCGACGGGGTGTTCGCCTATCTGCAGCCGGACGGGGGCTGGTGTGTGAACAACGCCGGCCTGATCGTCTCGGACGGCCGGGCCGCGCTGGTGGACACCGCGGCCACCGAGGCCCGCGCGCGGGCGCTGCGCGAAGCGGTGCTCCAGGTGGCGGCCGCCCCGCCGCGCACCCTCGTCAACACCCACTCCCACGGGGACCACACGTTCGGCAACTTCGTCTTCCCGGAGGCCGTCGTGGTCGGCCACGAGCGGACCCGCGCCGAGATGGACGCGGTCGGCCTGCACCTCACCGGGCTGTGGCCGGAGGTGTGCTGGGGCGAGGTGGAGGTCGTCCTGCCCGAGGTGACGTTCCGGGACCGGCTGACCCTGCACATCGGCGGGACGACCGCGGAACTGCTGTGCCTCGGCCCGGCGCACACCGCCGCCGACACCGTGGTCTGGCTGCCCGGGGAGCGCGTGCTGTTCACCGGGGACCTGGTGATGTCCGGGGTCACCCCGTTCTGCCCGATGGGATCGGTGGCCGGCTGTCTGGAGGCCATCGCCGTCCTGCGCTCGCTCGGCCCCCGGACGGTGGTCACCGGCCACGGTCCGGTGGCCGGTCCCGAGGTGCTCGACGCGGCCGAGGGCTATCTCCGTCTGGTCCGGCGGCTCGCCCGGGAGGGCATCGCGGCCGGGCTCGCGCCACTGGAGGTCGCCCGGGAGGCCGACCTCGGCCCGTACGGCGACTGGCTCGACACCGAACGGCTGGTGCCCAACCTGCACCGGGCGTACGCCGAGGAACGCGGCCAGGCCGTCGGGGACGCCGCCGACATGCCCGCCCTCTTCGCCGAGATGGTGGAGTTCCACGGCGGACTCCCGGCCTGTCACGCCTGAACCGCCTTCTCGGCGAGGCCGTCCCAGGCCCGGAAAGCCCCCCGCTGGTAGAGCACGGGCCGGCGGGGGTGCACCCGTACCGCCTCCATCCGGGCGATCAGCAGCTGGTGGTCGCCCGTCTCCACCGCGCGCTCCAAGGTGCACTCGGCATACGCGAGTACACCCTTCTCCAGGACCGGCACGTCCCCGGACGCCTCGCCGGGCAGCCAGGACAGCCCGGCGAACTTGTCCACGGCCCGGCTCGCGAAGACCTGGGCCGTCTCCTCGCCGTCGTCCGCGAGCAGGTGCACGACGAAGGCCCGTCGCGCCAGCAGGGACGGAAGGGTACGGGAGGTGCGGTCCACCGAGATCAGCAGCGACGCCGGCCGGGGCGAGATCGCCGCGAACGCGTTGCAGGTGAACCCCTGGGGCCGCCCCTCGGTATCCACGGTGGTCACCACCGCCACCGCCGTCGGTATCGATCCGAAGAACTCCCGGAACTCCGCAGGATCCAGCCGAGTCATACCGCCTCCGCACCAGCCGTGTGGCGGCCGGGCCGCTCCCGGCCGTCCCCCAGAGCCTCACGCCAGGCAATGGAGGTGCGCTGGAGATGCACTCGGGTTCCCCCGAGCGCCCCGCCCGCCGGCCGTCGGGCGGGGTCAGTCGTCCAGGACGACGACGTGCTTGCCCGGTGTGGTGCCGGACTCGACGTCGGCCTGGGCGGCACGGACCTGTTCCAGGCCGTGGTAGACCTTCGCGACCGGGACGTTGAGGCGTCCCGCGGCGATGGCGTCGAGCTGGTGGGCGAGGACGTCGGCCGGGAGGTCGGCGGCCTGACCGCCGTAGGACGTCAGCCGCACCCCGCCCGGGATCATGAACGGGGAGAAGTCGGGGATCGTCCACTGGCCCGCCAGGGCTCCGGTGAAGCAGACCGTGCCGTGGCGGCGGACGGTGCGGAGGGTGTCGGCGAGGACCGAGCAGCCCACCAGCTCCAGTGCGGCGTCGACACCGTCCGGCAGCAGCTCGCGCACCTGGTCGGCGATCGTCCCGTCGTCGACGAGGGGGTGGTCGACGCCCGCGGTCCGCAGTTCCCCTGCCCGCTCCTGGCTGCGGGTGGTGGACAGCACGGTGGCTCCGAGGTCCTTCGCGATCGTGGCCGCGCTCAGTCCGACCGTGGAGGTGCCGCCGCGGATCAGCAGCGTCTGCCCGGGCTTGAGGTCCAGGCCGGTGGTCAGCGACCCGTAGGCGGTCTGGAACATCTCCGGCAGCGCACCGACGACATCCCACGGCAGCCCGGTCTCGAAGGGGATGACCTGTGCCGCGGGGACGCTCACGTACTGGGCGTACGCGCCGTCGTACGAGCGACCCATGCCGCCCATCATCGTGGCCACCCGCTGTCCCGGCCGCAGCCCGCTGTCCTCGTCGGCCTCCTCCACCACGCCGACGCCCTCGATGCCGGGGATGCGCGGGTAGGAGACCTCCGCGTCCGACTCCCCCTTGCGGGTGGTGACCTCGGACTCGTTGACGCCGAACGCCTTCACCCTGATCCGCACCCAGCCGGGCTTGCGGACGGGCACCGGGACGTCCTTGATCTCCAGTGCGTCCAGGCCGCCGGGCCGGGTGACGACGACGGCCCGCATCGTCGCCGGTGCGGCGTGGTCGGCCGCTGTCGGTCGGCTCATGTCGAGTGCCTCATTCTGTTCGCCCCCCTTGGTGCGCTGTTCCTCACGGGCGGTCGATGCCTTCCCACAGGTCAAGGACCTGCTGGTAGTGGGCGGTGCCGTCGAAGGGAGAGTCGCCGACGGTTTCCGAAGTGGGCTTGTCCGTGACGGCGGGCCACAGGCGGGCGTGCTCGCCGGTGGCGAAGTCGAGCACGATGTCGCGGATACGGGTGTCGCGCTCGGCCTGTTCGGCGCTGCGGCCCGGCTTGTCCTGGCCGACCAGGGCGTACATCTCGGTGCCGTGCACGGCGGGCGCGCCCTCGGCGGGGCCGATCAGGAGGAGGTGGGCGTTGCCGCCCGCCGCGGCGTGGACCAGGGCGCCGCGGGCTGCGGGGAGCCCGAAGATGTAGTCCGACAGGAGCGCGGCGCGGACCTCGGCAGGGGTGCGGCCGCCCTGGTCGTAGGCGTCGACGATCTTCTTGGCGCGGGAGCGGGGAATGCGCCACCCGGCGACCTCGTCGACGATGCGGTCGACGGTGTGCGGGTCGAACCGGTCGAGGTCGTTCGCCACCCACCAGCCCATGTCGTCACTGGCCATGCTCAGCAGCACGTCGACATCACGGTGTGTGCCCGAGGCGAGGACATCCATGGGGTGGGCGTGCAGCACCGCGCCGGGCTGCCGGGTGTCCAGGACGACGCCGAGGCTCTTGCTGTCCGTCCCGCCCCGTTCTCCGAGGTCCGTCGGGGTGACCCTGTGCAGGGCGGCCACCAGGGAGGCCGTGTCCAGGTCGAGCAGCTTCTCGGGGTTGTCCGCGACGCCGAGTTCGGTGACGAACCGGTGCGCGAGTTCCTCGGCCCACCAGGCCGGCTGGAGCCGCGAGGGCCCGGCGGAGAACCCGGCCAGCCGCCGGTACAGGCCGTCGGCGGAGGCGGCGCCGAGCAGCCCGAAGGCGGAATAGGCGCCGCCGCTGTGGCCGTACACGGTGACGTCGTCGGGGTCGCCGCCGAAGTGGGCGATGTTCCGCCTGATCCAGGTCAGCGCGGCGATGACGTCCTGCAGACAGAGGTTGCTCGCCTCGGCGAGCCGCCCGCCGTACTGCGACAGCGAGAGCGCGCCCAGGGCGCCGAGCCGGTAATTGACGGACACGCCCACCACGCGCCCCGTCGCGGCGAGAGGGGCGGCGTTCGAGGTGATCTGCGTGTTCGCGCCGTACTCGAATCCGCCGCCGTGGATGTACACGGTCACGGGGAGCGCCTTGCCGGCCGGCTGCTCGGGGGCCCACACGTTCAGG
Organism: Streptomyces sp. NPDC047072; assembly: GCF_040643855.1. Lineage (NCBI taxonomy): Bacteria > Bacillati > Actinomycetota > Actinomycetes > Kitasatosporales > Streptomycetaceae > Streptomyces > Streptomyces sp. NPDC047072. The sequence continues at coordinate 21,634 of NZ_JBEYVC010000044.1, forward strand.
TTCAGGCAGTCCTCGCCCGTCCCGCTGTCCGCTTCGAGCCAGTCACCGCTGTCGGGCTGGACGGAGACGACGCCCTTGCGGTCGTAGGGGAGGCTCGGATCGAAGTCCGCGACCACGGGGCGGCGGTACCGCTCGGCGGTGGCGTACGGGATCCCCCACCAGGACCGCACGCCTGGTGCGGTCGGGGCCTTGGGAGCGGTGGCGGTCATGGCGTGTCCTTCCGGCGCGGTTCGGGCGTTCGCGCGGTGCATCGGCGGCTGGGTGCTCGCGGTGACGTCTCCCATCGTTGCCCGGGATCCGGCATAACGCCCGGTGGGCAGCGGTCATCCGGTGGTCGGCAGGTGACACTTCCTTGCGGCGGAGGGCGGGTGGCGTACGGCGTGCGCGGCGGGCCCCGGCGAGGTTGGTCGGTCCGCGGACGGTCAGAGGTCCGTCAACCGTCGCCGTCGCCGCGCTCCGCTCACGGGTGGGTCGTGGTGTCGCGGACCGCGAAGGCGGCCGGGGTGAGACCGGTGCGGTCGCGGAAGAAGCGGCCGAAGTTCGCGGGATCGGTGAAGCCGAGGTGGACGGCGACGGCCCGGGCGTCCCACCCGGCGCCTCCCAGCAGGCGCCGGGCCTCCAGGAGGCGCCGCTCGTCGATGAGTTCCCGCACCCCCTTGCCGGTGGCGTCCCGGGCGGCGCGGCTGAGGGTGCGGACCGAGCAGCCGAGCAGCTCGGCGTAGTCCGCGGCCTGGTGCAGCTCACGGAAGTGCAGTTCCAAGGCGTCCAGGAAGCGTCCGTACCTGTCGGGACGGCTCGTGCCCGCCGTGGCCGTACCGAGGGGGACGACGCCTGGAGAGTTGGCCAGGCGCAACAGCAGCGATTCGAGCAGGCTGCGGCGCAGGGCGTGGTGGACGTCGAGGGGGCGGCGCCCGAGGGCCCGGTGTTCGTCCAGGAGTTGGAGTGCGGTCTGCTGGAGCCAGACGGTGTCGTCGGGGTGCGGGCTGAGCACCGCGGGGGCCTCGTGCGCGGTGAGCGGGGCCAGGAGACGGGCGAGGTCGGGCCGCAGTACGTCGGGTTCGAACAGGATGAAGGTGCCGCGGGCCGCGCCGGGCGGATGCCAGCACTGCGCGTGCCCGGGACGCACCCACAGCCACTGGCCGGGGCCGACGGTCCGCGTGACGTGGTCGACGTCGTGCAGCAGCTCACCCTCGGTGACCGCTATGAGGTAGTGGAAGGTGGCACGGCCCGGACGGGGCGGGTTCCACGGCCAGTCGTCGTGCTGGGCGAAGAAGTCCTCGACGGTGCTCACCTCAAGGCCGTAGGGAGTACCGACCGGCGGCTGGAAACCGTACAGCGGAACCGCCGTTGATCCCGCCTGCCTGCTGAGCCCGGAGTGTCGCTTGTCGACCATCACGTGTCCGCAGCCTACCCCCTGTGCGGTCGGCTCCGACGGAAGGATGGGACCCGCCGCCGCGCCCGCGCGGCGCGCCCACCCCCCGGAGAGGTTCACCACCCATGAACGGACCGACCCTGCACAAGACCGCCGCCGACTGCGCGGAGGAACTTCCCGGAGCACAGCTGGAGCAGCCCTTCGGCCCTGACTGGGAGGTCTACAAGGTGCGCGGCAAGGTGTTCATGCTGATGACCGAGGTCCCGGGGCGCCCCGTCGTGATCCTCAAGGCGGACCCGGACGAGGCCCACGCCCTGCGGGAGCAGTACCGCCACATCACCCCCGGCTACCACATGAACAAGAAGCACTGGATCACCTTGGAGGGCGGGGAAGGCGTCGACAAGAAGCTCGTCAGGGAACTCGTCACCGACTCCTACCTGCTCGTCGTCGCCCGACTCCCCCGGGCCGAGCGGCCGGTCGACCCGCACACCTACGGCACCGGCACGCGGGCGCCCCGATGAGCACGGCCGGCGACCGGCTCCAGGACACCGCCCGCCGGGCGGCCCTGGCGATGCCCGACGTCAGCCACGGATACCCGTTCACCCCGCGACTCGACGTGTACAAGGTCGCGCGTCGCCGGGCCTTCCCCGATGCCGTATGTCGTGTCACCCATGCCCCGAGTGTGTCAAACGAGTAGGAAAAGTGCCACGCCCGAACCCGCACAGCACCCCAGAGTCGCGAAGAAGACCGATCCCAGCACGGAAAAAACCAAGGCCCGACCCCGAAGAGTCGGACCCTCTCTGACCTGCATGTTTGCCAGATGAGCGACGTGGTGGTGTGTCAACCGCTACACGTTGAAGCGGAACTCCATCACAAGGCTCTGACCTGCGGAAATGCGGGCACATCCCAGCACCATCCCAGCACGGGATCCGCGACAAAGTGCAAGAAGGCCCAAGGTCGCCAACGCTACCCGGCAGCGCCCGAACGTGCCTGAAGTCTGCGGAACTTCTACACACGCCACATCAGGCTCGTGCTACCGCGCCGAACCTCGCAGAGCAGCACAGCGCCCGCGCTCGCTCGCGGTCTTCCAAGACGCCGACGGCCAGCTCCGCCGCCTGGCCGCCGTCCAGAATGTACGTCCAGACCTCGGGGCCCGCGCGAGCATCCACCGATCCCGCATCCCCCCACGGTTTGGTGGGACATAGCCAGAAGCTTCTGTGTTGTCGCAGGTCAGCCTGCATAGCTCAGCGGATGGAGCAGGCGCCTTCTAATTAGAGCGCCCACGCGTCAGCAAGTCGCACTTTCTGAAGTAGGGGCGCATCTCGACCTGGTTCACGGTCGGAGCGACGCCTGAACACGTCCTCCTCATACAACGCTCCACCCCCGGTGAGCGGCCACGAGCTGTCGTGCACCGGCTGGTGCAGGCGCAGCAGGTCGAGTTGACCGACGCCTAGCTTGCGGGTGCTCCTCTCGAGCGCGTGCAACGTCTCGTCGAACCCGTGGTCGGTGTCCCAGAACTTCGTCCCGATGCCACCTCGCCCAGGTCCATTCCGGAGCGTCGCAGTCCTTCGCCGACCTCCCGTTCGTCGGAATAGGCCGCGGCAGTGTCGATGTGCCGGTAGCCGGTGCGCAGGGCCGTCTCCACCGCTGCAGCCGTCTGCTCCGCGGGCCTCTGGAAACTCCGAGGCCGAGCTGCGGATCAGCCATGTTCTCCAGCCTGTGGGCCGAGGACCCGCCTGCCAGCCAAGAGGGGGGCCCTGTCACTCCCCCGAACGACACTCCCCGGCACCACACAGCCTGCCACCTTGACCACCATTCCCGCAGGCTGGACTCGTGCGGTGGCGGCGACCTTTCGATCCGGCTTCTTGTCTTCGCTACCGATTCCGTGACTTGCAGGGATTCGCATCGGCCGTGGCCTGCGGTGAACGGTGAGGACGTCGAGAGAAAGGGCAGGAAACATGAGCGAGGAAACGAAGGAAGTCGTCGTTGTCATTGGCTCCGGCAGCATCGGCCTCGCCATCGCCCGCCACGTCGGCGCGGGCCGCACCGTGCTGCTGGCCGACTACAGCGAGAAAGCGGCCGAGGCCGCCGCCGACCGGCTGCGGGGCGAAGGGCACGACGTCACGACCCGGGTCACCGACGTCTCCGACCACGACGCGGTCGAGGCACTGGCCGACGCGGCCGCCGCCCTCGGCCCGGTCGCCCAGGTCATCCACACCGCCGGTGTTTCCCCCACTCAGGCGAGCATCGAGCGGATCCTGCACGTCGACCTGGTGGGCACCGCGATGGTCCTGGACGCGTTCGCCCGCGTCATCGCACCCGGTGGCGCCGGCATCGTGATCGCCAGCATGGCCGGGCACCGCGAGAGCCCTTACGCGCCCGAGATCGAGCACGCGCTCGCAACCACCGAGACCTCGAAACTGCTGGAACTGCCCTTCCTGCAAGCCGATCAGGTCGGCACCACCGTCCACGCCTACGCGCTGTCCAAGCGGGCCAACTCGCTGCGCGTGCAGACCGCCGCGGTCGCGTGGGGCAGGCGGGGCGGCCGTATCAACGCCGTCAGCCCGGGCGTCATCATCACGCCCCTCGCCCTGGACGAGCTGTCCGGGCCCCGCAAGGAGTGGTTCGAGCAGGTGCGGAAGGTGTCGGCGGCCGGCCGTTTCGGCACGCCCGACGAGGTCGCGGACGCGGCCGCCTTCCTCCTCGGCCGCCAGGCCGGCTTCATCACCGGCGCCGATCTCCTCATGGACGGCGGCGTGACCGCTGCCCTGCGTACCGGCGAACTGACCATCCCCTGAAGGCAGAAAGACCCATGACCAACGCACCCCTCACCGTCCTGGTCGTCGGCGCGACCGGCAGCATCGGACGCCTCGTCGTGGCCGAGTCGATCGCGCGCGGGCACACCACTCGTGCCCTGGTACGCGACGCCGGGACCGCCCGCCACCGGCTTCCCGCCGAGGCGCAGCTCGCCGTAGGCGACGTCACGCGGCCCGAGACACTTCCGCAGGCTCTGGCCGGCGTCGACGCCGTCGTCCTGACACTCGGATCCCACGGTGGCGCGCACTCCTCGCCGGAGAACGTCGACTACGCCGGAGTCCGCAACGTCCTCGCCGCCCTGTCCGGGCAGCGGCCCCGCATCGTGTTGATGACCGCCATCGGTGTCACCGCGCGCGGCAGCGCGTACGACCACCTGCTCGACTGGAAGCGCCGCTCGGAACGGCTCGTGCGCGCCAGCGGTCTGCCTTACACGATCGTGCGTCCGGGCTGGTTCGACATGAACGCCCCCGACGAGCGCCGCCCGGTCTTCCTCCAGGGAGACACCCGGCGCTCGGGCTCACCGTCCGACGGTGTCATCGCCCGCGAGGACATCGCCCAGGTTCTGGTGCAGGCACTCACGGCTCCCGAGGCCGTAACCCGCACCTTCGAACTCGTAGCGGAACACGGCCCCGCCCCGCGCGACCTGGGTCCGCTGTTCGCCGCGCTGGAGCAGGACGCGCCCGGCGCCCTGGACGCGGTCCGAGACGAGGACAACATGCCGCTGTCGCAGGAGCCGCAACGTGTCCGCGACGACCTCGACGCCGTCAGGGCCCTCGCCGGCGCCTGACCAGGCGGCCGGCCGACGGGCACCCTCACCCCGGCTTCTGCAATCGCCAGACAGCCCCGACACCATCCTGAAAGGCAGCACACCTGCCCATGGCAGAGAATCAGACCCCCGCGCAGGCGCTGATCGGCGACACCGCTCCGAAGCTCGTCGAGCTGACCGACGACGTGCTGTTCGGCGACGTGTGGGCCCGCGAGGAGTTGTCCCCGCGCGACCGGAGCCTGATCACCGTCACCGCGCTGGTGGCCCTGTACCGCAACGAACAGCTCGGCTCGCACCTGCGTCGCGCCCTGGACAACGGCCTGACCAGGGAAGAGCTGGCCGAGGCCATCACTCACCTGGCGTTCTACGCCGGATGGCCCAGCGCCATGAGCGCCATCACCCAGCTCAAGGCCATCGTCGAGAGCCCGACCACACCCAGCTGATCCGGCCCGGCCTGCGCACGCTCCCCCCACCCGGAAAAACCCGGGAAAGACCCCCGGAAGACAACCATGGAACTGCTCAAGCACCCGCCCACCGCCAAGGCACCCGCCGACTGGTTCACCGGCGACGTCTGGTTCGACGTGATCTACGCCGGCGAGGAGCCGTCCCGGATGCGCGCCAACATGGTGCGCTTCTCCCCGTGCGCCCGCACCGACTGGCATTCCCACGCCAGGGGCCAGACCCTGCACATCGTCTCCGGCACCGCCCTGATCGGCACCCGCGACGGCACGGTCATCGAAGCGCACCCCGGCGACACGGTCCACACCCCGCCGGGCGAGGAGCACTGGCACGGCGCCACCGCCGACCACTTCATGACCCATCTGGCTCTGTGGGAGGGCACCGGCCCGGACGGCGGCCCGGAGACCACCTGGCTGGAGAAGGTCGACGACGCCGAGTACGGCGCGCCCCGCAGCCGCACCCGCTGACACCCCCTTCCGACACCCCCTCTCATCCCCCCGAACCGGAAGAAGATCATGCGAGCAACACTGATGTACGGCGCCGGCGACGTCCGCGTCGAGAACGTGCCGGACCCGAAGATCCAGCAGCCCACCGACGCGGTCGTGCGCGTGCTGCGCTCCTGCGTCTGCGGCAGCGACCTGTGGCCCTACGGATCGATGCCTGCGGAGGAGCACGGCTCGCGCATGGGCCACGAGTTCCTCGGCGTCGTCGAGGACACCGGCTCGGAGGTGTCCACGCTCAAGCGCGGTGACCTCGTGGTCGCGCCGTTCGTCTGGTCGGACAACACCTGCGAGTTCTGTCGCGAGGGCCTGCACACCTCCTGTCTGCACGGCGGTCTGTGGGCACGCGACGGCATCGACGGCGGCCAGGGCGAGGCGGTACGCGTCCCGCAGGCCCAGGGCACGCTGGTCAAACTGCCGGTCGCGGAGGACTCCGCCCTGCTGCCCTCGCTGCTCACCCTGTCCGACGTGTTCTGCACCGGCCACCACTGCGCGGTCACCGCGGGCGTCGGGCCCCGTACGACCGTCACGGTCGTCGGCGACGGCGCGGTCGGCCTGTCCGCCGTCCTCGCGGCCAAGCGGCTCGGCGCCGAGCGGATCATCCTGATGGGCCGGCACAAGGACCGCACCGACCTGGGCCGGGACTTCGGCGCCACCGACGTCGTGGCCGAGCGCGGCGACGAAGGCGTCGAGCGGGTCCGCGAACTGACCGGTGGCCACGGTACCCACACCGTGCTCGAATGCGTCGGCACCCTGCCCGCCCTGCACATGTCGATCGGCGCGGTCCGCCCCGGCGGCACCATCAGCCGGGTCGGCGCCCCGCAGTACGGTGAAGTCCCCCTGGGATTCCCGGAGTTCATGAACAACATCACCCTCACCGGCGGGGTCGCCCCGGCCCGCGCCTACATCGAGGAGCTGCTCCCGGACGTCCTGGAGGGCCGTATCGAGCCGGGCCGTGTCTTCGACCGCACCGTCGGCCTCGACGAGACACCCGACGGCTACCGCGCCATGGCCGACCGGGAGGCCCTGAAGGTGCTCATCAAGCCGTAGCGCGCGGCTCGGCACTCAAAGCCCCTGCGGGTCTCGTTCCGCAGGGGCGCTGGTGTCACACTCGGGAAAGAAGCCCGAGTTACTCGTCCTGTTCTCAGCCGGCCGGGACAGGCTCGCGGTCGAGCCGGACCATCACGTCGTACTCCGGTGTTCCGGGGGCCACGTGGTAGGCGACCAGGCGCTGACCACTGGTCCCGTCCGGCTGGAGCGAGTGATAGCCGAAGGTGAAGGTGCCGGCCTCGGGGTGGTGGAACGTCTTGGTGCCGTGGCTGTGGCCCTTGACGTCGTAGCGCTCCCACAGCCGGACGAAGTCCGGGCTCTTGGCGAGGAGTTCCTCGACGAGGTCGGTCAGGTCGGGGGCGTCCGGTTCGATGCCGGAGAGGGCGCGCAGGCGGGCGACGCAGCCGCGGATCTGGTTCTCCCAGTCGTCGAAGAGGACGCGGGCGGTCGGGTGGAGGAAGACGTAGCGCACGATGTTGCGCTGTCCCTGCGGCCAGTCCTCCAGACCGGCCATCAGCCGCAGCCCGCCGGGGTTGGTGGCGATCAGGTCCATCGTGCGGCTGACGATGTGCGCGGGGTAGGGGCGCATGCTGTCGAGCAGCAGCTGAAGCCCCGGGTCCACGGTCCGCGCGAGCACGTCGGCCGGCGGTGCCGCCGCCGCACCGCGGGCGGCGCACGCAGCCAGTTCGCGCAGATGCCTCACTTCCGCGTCTCCCAGCAGCAGCGCGGCGCTGAGTGCATCGAGGACGGAGGGGCTGGGGTGGGTCTCCCGGCCGCGCTCCAGCCGCGTGTAGTAGTCGATGCTCACTCCGGCCAGAGTGGCCAGTTCCTCCCGGCGCAGGCCCGGAGTGCGGCGCAGGCCGGCTCCCTCGGGGAGGCCCACGTCGGAGGGGGTGACCCGGGCACGGCGGGCCCGCAGGAAGCTCCCCAGTTCACTGCCGGTGTTCCTGCTTTTGTGGTGCTCAGGTGCCATACGCCCCAGTGTGGCAGCCGCGTGAGGAGGGTGGCAGCCGTGTGGGGGGCCGTGTCACACCCTGGAACACCGCTGCCAGGCGGGGCAGGACAGGTGTCACCAGGTGGTGGCGACTGCCCGGTGCGCAGTCCAGGCATCGCCCTGCCATGCGTAGTCGATGGTCAGGCGCAGCCGCCAGTCGGCGTGTGTGCCGTACACGGTGGCGTCTGCCACGACCCGTCCTACGAGACGGGCGGCATCTCCTTCGGTCTCCACAGTCACGTCATTCTCGCGGATCGCGTGGTAGACGAACTGTCCGGCGCGCATCTGCGCGAACCACTCCACCTTCGGCTGCACGTACCCGGTGATGTGCGTCAGGGTGAAGCCGCTGTCCAGCAGATCGTCGAGAGTGCCGGTGTCGCCGTCCGTCATCGCTTGGAGGTACGCGCGGAAGGCCCTGATGACCTCGTCGTGATCGGTGGGGGCGGGAGGAGTGCTCACAGGTGATGCTCCGCCTTCGCCGCGCCGGCTGCTGACGTCTGCGAGCCGAGGATGTCCAGGAGGACGAGGGCGTCGTACTCCGGTGTGCCCGGCTCGGCGTAGTAGGTGACCAGGCGCTGGCCGGGTGTGCCCTCCAGTTCCATGGACTGGTAGCCGAGGGTGAGGTCGCCGACCTCGGGGTGGTGGAAGGTCTTGCGGCCGTGGGAACGGCCCCTGACGTCGTAGCGCTCCCACAGTCGGGCGAAGTCCCGGCTTTTGACGAGGAGTTCACCGGCCAGTCGGGTGAGGTCGGGGGCGTCGGGGTCGGTTCCCGCCAGGGTGCGCAGGCGGGCGACGCAGCCGCGTACCTGGTTGCCCCAGTCGTCGAAGAGGTCGGGGGCGACGGGGTGGAGGAAGGCGTAGCGGGCGATGTTGCGCTCCTTGACCGGCCAGCTGTCCATACCGGCCAACAGCCGCAGTCCGCCCGGGTTGTGGGCGAGCAGGTCCGTCGTGCGGCTGAGCACGTGCGCGGGGTACGGCCGCAGGCCCTCCACCAGCAGCTTCACACCTGGCCGTACCGTCCTCGACGGCGTGGTCGGCTGTTCAGGGGTACCGCGGCCGGCGCGTGCGGCGAGGGTACGCAGGTGATCGTGTTCGTCTTCCTCCAGGCGCAGGGCGCGGGCGAGGGCGTCCACGACACTGGCGCTGGGCCGGGTTTCCCTGCCGCGTTCGAGGCGGACGTAGTAGTCGACGCTGATGCCGGCGAGGGTGGCCAGTTCCTCGCGGCGCAGCCCGGGGGTGCGCCGTATCCCGGAACCTGCCGCGAGCCCGGCCTCGCCAGGGGTCAGCCGGGCGCGGCGGGCGCGCAGGAAGCGCCCCAGCTCGGTGCCCTCGTCGGAGGGGGTCTCACGTGTCATGCACTCCAGTGTGGACACACCGTGACCTGCGTGGGAGGCATCTGAGGGGCCCTGTCACTCCCCCGAACACCGCTCCCCGGCACCATGCGGCCTGCCACCGAAGCGCTCCGGCACGAAGAGTGGGTGGTGCGGGAGTTGTGCCGCGACTGGGCACCCCGCACGTCGAACGGAGCACCACCATGAAGCACATCAGGCTCGGCGAGCTGGAAGTCTCCCGGATCGGTCTGGGCGCGATGCCCATGAACGCCTTCTACACCGGCAAGGACACCGACGAGGCCGAGGGCATCCGCACCGTCCACCGGGCCATCGACCTGGGCATCACCCACATCGACACCGCCGAGGTGTACGGCCCCTTCACCAACGAGGAGTTCGTCGCCAAGGCCCTCAAGGGCCGCCGCGACCAGGTGGTCCTGGCGTCCAAGTTCGGTTTCGTCTCGCACACGGGCCGTGAAGGTCTCGACAGCAGCCCCGCCAGCATCCGCGTCGCCGTCGAAGGGTCCCTGAAGCGGCTGGACACCGACCACATCGACCTCTACTACCAGCACCGCGTCGACCCGGACACCCCGATCGAGGACACGGTCGGCACGCTCGCCGAGCTGGTCGCCGAGGGCAAGATCCGCTACATCGGCCTGTCCGAGGCCGCGCCCGCCACCATCCGCCGCGCTCACGCCGTGCACCCCATCACCGCCCTGCAGACCGAGTACTCGCTGTGGTCGCGTGATCCCGAGGCCGAGATCCTGCCGACGACCCGCGAGCTGGGCATCGGCTTCGTCCCCTGGTCGCCGCTCGGACACGGCTTCCTGACCGGCGCGATCCGCTCGACCGACTGGTTCGCCGACGACGACTTCCGCAGGAACAACCCCCGGTTCCAGCCCGGCAACTTCGAGAAGAACCTGCGGATCGCGGACGAGGTCAAGGCCGTCGCCGACGAGGTGGGCGCCAGCCCTGCCCAGGTGGCGCTGGCCTGGCTGCTCGCGCAGGGCGACGACATCGCCCCCATCCCGGGCACCAAGCGGGTCGTACACCTGGAGGACAACGCCGCGGCCGACACCGTGGAACTCACCACCGAGCAGATCGCGAAGCTCAGCAGCCTCGCCCCGGCTGCCGGTGAGCGCCTGGACGAGCAGTCCATGCAGTTGTCCAACCGCTGACCTCGGAACACCGCCCGTCGGCATCCGAAGACCCTCCCCGTTCCGTTTCATCAGGAGACCTGCACGTGTCCTCATCCCTCGCCTCGGCCCCGCACACCGGGAGCGCAGCCCGGCCTCAAGGGGCTGGATGGGCGCTGGTGGCTGCGCTGCTGGGCTTCTTCGTGATGACGCTGGACGCCCTGATCGTCAACGTCGCGCTGCCGGAGATCGGCCGCGGCTTCGGGGGCGGCATCACGGGGCTGCAGTGGGTGGTGGACGGCTACACCCTCATGTTCGCCGCGCTCCTGCTGTCCGCAGGCTCGATCACCGACCGCGTCGGAGCCCGCCGGGCGTTCGGCGTCGGACTCGCGGTGTTCGTCGCGGCCTCCGCCGCCTGCGGCTTCGCACCGAACCTCGGGGTGCTGATCGGCGCCCGCCTGGTGCAGGGCGCGGGCGCTGCGGTGATCGTGCCCGCATCGCTGGCCCTGCTCCGCGAGGCGTACCCGGATCCGGCCCGGCGTGCCCGGGCGATCTCGGTCTGGGCGATGGGCGGCTCTGTCGGCGCAGCGGCCGGTCCCGTGGCCGGTGGCGTCCTGAGCCTGGTCGACTGGCGGATGATCTTCTTCGTCAACCTCCCGGTCGGCGTGCTGGCGCTCCTCCTGCTCACGCGGACCACACCCTCGCCGCGTCGAGCCGGCACCGGGTTCGACTGGGCGGGCCAGGTCAGCGCGGTCGCGGCGATGGGCGGCCTGACCTACGGAGCCATCGAGGCCGGGGCGTCCGGCTTCACCGCGCCCCGGGTGCTGATCGCCTTCGGTGTCGCCGCGCTCGCCGGTGCCCTGTTCCTTGTGACGCAGGACCGCGGCAGGCACCCGATGGTGCCGCTGCCGCTGCTGCGGGCCCGGACGATGCTCGTCTCGGCAGGCGTGGGCTTCTCCCTGAACGTCGGCTTCTACGGCATGGTCTTCCTGCTCAGCCTCTACCTCCAGCAGACCCGGGGCCTGTCCTCGCTCGCGACCGGCATGGCGTTTTTGCCGATGACGCTGCTGACCGCCTTCATCAGCCCCAGCGCGGCCTGGTTCGCCGCCCGGTTCGGCCAGCGGATGCCAGTGGTCACCGGGCAGCTGACGATGGCCGCCGGACTGCTGGTCCTGGGCCTGGTACCGGCATCGGCGCCGACCTGGCTGATGGTCCTGCTGATGATCCCGGTCGGCGCAGGAGGCTCGCTGGCCGTCCCGGCCCTGACCGCCCTGCTGCTGGACCGGGTCCCGGCCGAACGCGCCGGCACCGCGAGCGGCGTCCTCAACGCCTCCCGCCAGGTCGGCGGCGCCCTGGCCGTCGCCGTCTTCGGCGCCCTGACCGCCCGCCACGCCGGCTTCGTCCACGGCATGCACGCCAGCCTGCTGTCCGCCGCCGCGCTGGTTCTCGCCACCGCGGCCACGAGCGTGCTGCTCAGGCCAGGCGCCGCTGCCCAGCCCACCCCCGCCAAGCACCTCGAAAGGGAGGCGGCCGCATGACCACCACGACGACCTGGACAGACGACGAACTCGACCGCATCGGCCACGCCGAGGAACTGGAGATCGCCTCACTGCGGCGCGACGACACCCTCAGCAGCCGACGGACCATCTGGGTCGTACGCCTCGGCGACGACATCTACGTCCGTTCAGTCAACGGCCCCGGCTCCGACTGGTACCGCAGCACCCGCGTGCGCCAGGAGGGCCGGATCCAGGCCGGAGGCGTGACCAAGGACGTCACCTTCGTCGACGCCGACGAGGAGACCAACGACGTGGTCGACGCCGCCTACCGCTCCAAGTACGGCCACTACGCCGCCCACATCATCCAGGCCATCACCAGCCCTGAGGCGAGCTCCACCACGATGCAGCTCGTGCCTCGGGCCTGAGAAGCACCGACCCAACCCTCACAGGAGAAACCGTGTTCACCGTCAACGCCTACGCCGCGACGTCCGCAACCGCACCGCTCACCCCCACGACCATCGAGCGCCGTGACGTCGGCCCGCACGATGTACTGATCGACATCAAGTACGCGGGCATCTGCCACTCCGACATCCACCACGCACGCAGTGAATGGGGCCCGACGACCTACCCGGTCGTCCCCGGCCACGAGATCGCCGGCATCGTCACCCAGGTCGGCTCCGAGGTCACCAAGTACGCCGTCGCGGACCGTGTCGGCGTCGGCTGCATGGTCGACTCCTGCCGCGAGTGCGAGCCCTGCAAGCGCGGCGAGGAGCAGTACTGCCAGAACGGCAACACCCTCACCTTCGGCTCTCTCGACGCCGACGGCACCCTCACCCAGGGCGGCTACTCGACCCATGTCGTGGTCAACGACGACTTCGTGGTCCGTCTCCCCGAGGGCATCGGCCTGGACGAGGCGGCCCCGCTGCTGTGCGCGGGCATCACCACCTTCTCGCCGCTGCACCGCTTCGGCGCCGGCCCCGGCAAGAAGGTCGCCATCGTCGGCCTGGGCGGCCTCGGCCACATGGCTGTCAAGTTCGCCCATGCCATGGGCGCCGAGGTCACCGTCCTGTCGCAGTCGCTGAAGAAGATGGACGACGGCCTGCGCCTGGGCGCCGACCACTACCACGCCACCAGCGACCCGGCCACGTTCGAGCAGCTGGCGGGCACCTTCGACCTGGTCGTCAACACGGTCAGCGCCAAGCTCGACCTGGACGCCTACCTCGGTCTCCTCGCCGTCGGCGGCACGATGGTCAATGTCGGTGCCCCGGCCGAGCCGCTGTCTCTCAGCGTGTTCTCGCTGATCATGCAGGGCCGCACCTTCGCCGGCTCCCTCATCGGCGGCATCCGCGAGACACAGGAAATGCTCGACTTCTGCGCCGAGCACGCCATCGGCGCCGAGGTCGAGGTCATCTCCGCCGACAAGATCAACGAAGCGTACGAGCGGGTCCTCGCGTCCGATGTCCGCTACCGCTTCGTCATCGACACCTCGACGCTGGGCTGATCCGAAACCCGGCCCCGCAGACCGCCCCGTACGGGGAGCAGATCCCCCGTCAGCCTCCCCGTACGGGGCACACCACCACGCCCACGTCCACCCCCGCGACCGCAGGAGCGTCCCCGCATGTCCCTCCCTGCCACCCCGGCCAGACCGCAACCTGTCGAGCCAGATTCACGGCGGGGCAGCGGTTCTCCTGCCGCCGCCCTGACGGCCGCGGTCGTCGGCTTCTTCGTCATCACCCTCGACGCACTTGTCGTCAACGTGGCGCTGCCCACCATCCGCGACGACCTCGGCGGCGGAGTGACCGGACTTCAGTGGGTGATGGACGGCTACACCCTGATGTTCGCCGCCCTGCTGCTCTCCTCCGGTTCCCTGGCCGACCGCATAGGTGCCCGCCAGGCGTACGGCGCGGGGTTCGCACTGTTCATCGCCGCCTCGGCCGCCTGCGGACTCGCTCCCAGTCTCGCCGCGCTCGTCGCGGCACGGCTGGTGCAGGGGCTGGGAGCCGCGCTGATGCTGCCGGCGTCCATGGCGCTGATCCGCGAGGCGTATCCCGACCAGGCGAAGCGGGCCCGGGCCATCTCGATCTGGGCGATGGGCGGCGCTGTCGCCTCCGCGGCCGGCCCCGTCGCGGGCGGGTTCCTGACCGAACTCAGCTGGCGGGCCATCTTCTTCATCAACCTGCCGGTCGGCGTTCTGGCGCTCTTCCTCTTCTCCCGGATCGCCCGCTCCCCGCGCCAGGAGGCACCGCTCGACTGGACCGGACAGATCACCGCCGTCGTGGCCATGGGCGGCCTGACCTACGGCGTGATCGAGGCCGGTGCCGACGGGTTCGCGACGGCCCGCGTGCTGGTGGCCTTGGGGTTGGCGGTGCTTGCCCTCGCGGTGTTTCTCACGGCACAGGCGCGCGGCCGGCACCCGATGGTGCCGCTGAACCTGTTCCGCTCCCGCACCGTGGTGATCCCTCTCCTCGGCGGATTCGCCTTCACGGTCGGCTTCTACGGGCTGGTCTTCCTCCTCAGCCTCTACTTCCAGGAAGAGCGCGGCCTCACCTCGCTCGGTACGGGCCTCGCCTTTCTGCCGATGACGATCGTGACCGCGTTCATGAACCTCGTCGCCGCCCGCGCGGCGCGGCGCTTCGGGGTCCGGGTACCGCTCGCGGGCGGCCTGTTCCTCATGGCCGTCGGCCTGGTCGTGCTGTGTGCCGTACCCGCATCGACCGCGACCTGGCTGATGAGCCTGCTCATGGTCCCTGTCGGCGCCGGCGGCGCCCTCGCCGTGCCCTCACTGACCGCCGTACTCCTGGACAGCGTCCCGGCCGAACGCGCCGGAACGGCGAGCGGCGTACTCAACACGTTCCGGCAGATGGGCGGCGCCCTGGCCGTGGCCGTCTACGGCGTACTGATCACTCGCAGCGGTGTCCTGCACGGGATGCGAGTCAGCCTCTTGATCTCCACGGCTCTGCTGCTCGCGGTCGCGCTGGCAGGCGCCCTACTGCTGAAGCCCGCCGCCCGCAAGCAGCTCTGACATCCCGCCAGTCAACCGCACCCAACCCGAACGGACATGGCCATGCTGAGCGTCCCCGCGTATGCGGCCACCTCACCCACCGAGCCCCTCGCCCCGGCAACCGTGGAGCGTCGGGACCTCGGCTCTCGGGACGTCCTGATCGACATCAAGTACTGCGGCATCTGCCACACCGACATCCACTGGGTGCGCGGCGACTGGGGAGGGAAGGACTACCCGGTCGTCCCCGGCCACGAGATCGCCGGCGTCGTCGCCGAAGTCGGCCCGGAGGTCAACAGGTATGCCGTCGGCGACCGCGTCGGAGTCGGCTGCATGGTCAACTCCTGCCGCCAGTGCGCGCCTTGCCGCGCCGGAGAGGAGCAGTACTGCACCCAGGGCACCGTGCTCACCTACGGCTCCATCGACCGGGACGGCACGCTCACCCAGGGCGGCTACTCCACCCACGTGGTCGTCGATGAGGACTTCGTCCTGCGGATCCCCGAGGGCATCGGTCTCGACGAGGCGGCCCCGCTGCTGTGCGCGGGCGTCACGACGTACTCTCCGCTCACCCGCTGGGGCGCGGGGCCCGGCAAGAAGGTCGGCGTCATCGGGCTCGGCGGCCTCGGCCACGTGGCCGTCAAGCTCGCCAAGGCGATGGGCGCCGAGGTGACCGTCCTGTCCCGCACCCTCGTCAAGAAGGATGACGGCCTGCACCTGGGAGCCGACCACTACTACGCCACCAACGACCCGGCTACTTTCGAGCAGCTGGCCGGCACCCTCGACCTGATCGTCAACACGGTCAGCGCCGAACTGGACGTCGACGCCTACCTCTCACTGCTGACCGTCAACGGCACCCTGGCCATCGTCGGCGCCACCCCGAAGTTCTCCCTGGACCGCTCCAGCCTGGTTCGCAACCAGCGCGCTTTCGCGGGCTCGGTCATCGGTGGCATCCGCACCACCCAGGAAATGCTGGACTTCTGCGCCGAGCACGGGGTGGGCGCCGAAGTCGAGGTGATTCCGGCGGAGAAGATCAACGAGGCGTACGACCGCGTCCTCGCTTCCGACGTCCGCTACCGCTTCGTCATCGACACCTCCACCCTCACCACCCCATAGACGCGAACGTCGTCGATTTCTGATCCACCCGGAGGCATACGGTGCTCGGTCTCGAACTGGTCGTGGTCCTCGGACTGGCGGTCCTGCTGGCCGAAATCATCGGCCAGCGCGTGAAGGTCGCCCCGCCGGTCCTGCTGCTGATCATCGGTGCCCTGGTGGGCTTCGTCCCCGCCCTGCGCCACGTACACCTGCCGCCCGAGGCGGTCCTGCTGCTCTTCCTGCCCGTCCTGCTGTACTGGGAGAGCCTGACCACCTCACTGCGAGAGATCCGCCGGGACCTGCGCGGCATCGTGCTGCTCAGCACCGTGCTGGTCATCGGCACCGCCGGCGCCGTCGCCGTCGTGGCACACGAGCTGGGACTGCCCTGGGGTCCGGCCTGGGTGCTCGGTGCGGCCGTGGCCCCCACCGATGCCACCGCCGTCGGTGTCCTCGCGAGGGCGCTGCCACGCCGCAACGTCACCCTGCTGCGGGCCGAGAGCCTGATCAACGACGGTACCGCCCTCGTCGTCTACGGCCTCGCCGTCGGCATCACCGTCGGCGAGGAACACCTCACCATCCCGCACGTCGGCTGGCTGTTCCTCGTGTCCTATCTGGGAGGCGCCGCCGCCGGAGCACTGACCGCATGGCTGAGCATTCGCCTGCGCCGCGTCTTCGACAACCCGCTGCTCGGCAACGTGGCCGCGATCCTGACCCCGTTCGTCGCCTTCCTGCTCGCGGAACTCGTCCACGCCTCCGGCGTCCTGGCCGTCGTCGTCGCCGGACTGATCATGAGTCAGGCCGGGCCGCGCATGGTACGGGCCGCCACCCGCCGCCAGGCGGAAGAAGTCTGGTCGCTGGCCACCTTCCTGCTCAACGGCTCCCTCTTCGTCCTCGTCGGCTTGGAGGCGCAGTCGGCCGTGCGCGGCCTGACCGGTACCGATCTGAACAAGGCCCTGATCGCCGTCGGTACGGTCTCGGCGGTCGTTGTCGCCGCCCGCTTCGCGTTCCTCTTCACCGTGCCCTATCTCATCCGCCTGCTGGACCGCCGCCCACAGCAACGGCTGCGCCGCATGACCTACCACCACCGCGTCGTCAGTGCCCTGTCGGGCTTCCGGGGAGCGGTATCGCTGGCGGTCGCTCTGTCCGTACCGGCCACCGTGGACTCCGGCGCGCCCTTCCC
This sequence comes from Streptomyces sp. NPDC047072, assembly GCF_040643855.1. NCBI lineage: Bacteria > Bacillati > Actinomycetota > Actinomycetes > Kitasatosporales > Streptomycetaceae > Streptomyces > Streptomyces sp. NPDC047072. The sequence goes on from NZ_JBEYVC010000044.1 coordinate 38,822, forward strand.
CGGACGGGACACCATCGTCTTCGTCACCTCCGGAGTCATCGTCACCACGCTCGTCGTGCAGGGCCTCCTGCTCCCGGCCGTGATCCGCTGGGCCCGCCTGCCCCACGACACCTCCGTGCGAGATGAACGCTTCCTCGCCGAGACCACCGCCACCGAAGACGCGATCAAGGCACTCGACGACGTGGCCGCCGAACTCGGCACCCATTCCGACGTCGTCGAGCGCACACGGCAGGAATACGAGACCCACCTTCAAGTCCTGCGCGCAGGCGGCGGCGAGACCGACGACGAGGACACCCTGCGCCACGACCGGCAGTACACCGCCCTGCGCCTGGCCATGCTCGCCCGCAAACGCGCCACCATGCTGCGCCTACGCGACAACCACGAGATCGACGACACCGTGCTGCGCCAGGTGCAGCGGCAACTCGACATCGAGGAAGTCCGCCTGTCCCGGCGCCCAACGCCCGAATGACGTGAGGGCCCGAACGAATGAGCAGGGGCAACCTGACGGAGTAACCACTGTCAGATCACGACGAATACGCGGCCGCCCTTGTTCGATTGTCCAGTTATGAACGACCAGGACCTCTCCTTTCTTCGCAGGGGTGGGGGTGAACTGCGTAGATATTCACACTCATCCACCACCGGTCCGCGGCAGATCACAGTGGCTCGGGCATGCGCGGCTCGGACGTATTGCATGGCGATATAGGGGGACGGGCCGAAGCCGCCTCGCCTACCCTCCTACATACTCTGACCTGCCCCCCCCAAGGCACCTGACACCCCATCAGAACAAGCGTCAAATGAGCGTCAAGATATCGCCCGAAACACGCACATCGAACATAATGCGCACACACAAAACCGCAGGTCAGGAGCCCTTTACGGCCGGTTCAAGGATCGCGATGCACTCCACATGATGCGTCATCGGAACAGCGTCACCCCCAACGCCTTCCTCTCTTCGGCCAGGAGAGCCGCCGGGCCCTCGACCCTCACCGCACCACCCGGATTCGCAAAATCTCCTGCGCCGACGGCAAGAAGCGCCGTGCACACCGCACCCCAAGTCAGTTCACTCAAGACCCGATCAACGACTCTGAACCCAAGCCGTTTCGCATCAACACCAGGAAGAACTGTTCTCGCCGTAAACGCGCCTTCCAGTACCTCTCATCCGAACGAGGGATCCTCTCAGCCCGCCCTGAATTCCCCGAGAGGCAGCGGGCATTGCTTCCGGGGCAGCGCACTCAGGAACGGCGGGAGGCTACATGCACCAGGACCTCAACGAGCGGCAGCAGGCCGTACTCGACTGGGTGGGCCAGGGATGTCCCGACGGAGTCTGGCCGGACAGCACGTACAAGACCAGCGGACAGGCCCTGCAGAACCGAGGGCTCATCATAATCACCAAGCGCCGCGGGCATTGGAGCGCCCACCTCACCGAGAAAGGGCGGCAGCATCTCACCAAGCGCGGCATCCGCCCCGTGGAGCAGAGCACCCGACCGCCGGAACGGCCCGCCCGAAAACCGGCACCGCCGCACCCCAGAGCCGTGCCGAAGGCCCGTAAGAACTATGCGGACCAACTGCTCGAAGAACTGGCTGCGAACGGTGGTTGTCTCATCAAGCCCCTCGAATCCGGCCCGCACGCGGTGAATTGGGCGTCACGGGTCAACGCCGCCCGCAAGTCCGGCAAGATCCCCCACACGCAGGAACTCTACGGATACCGCACCCACCGCGGCTACGAAATCAAGCTGGTCGACATCCCTGCCTGGCGCCTCGCGGAACTCACCCCGCTCCATGTGCCGGCCAGACTCACCAAACCCCATGCCGTCGTGGCCGCCCTCCAAAAGCAGCCGCAGCCCATGGGCCTGACCAAACCCCTCCAGGGCCGAGCCCTGCGCATCATCCAGACCCTCATCACCGCCACCGAAGCACAAGGCCACAAGGCAGCGCTCGGAACCACACAAGGCGCTCCCCCACCCCATCGGCGCCGTAAGGCGCCACCGCACTTCACCATCACCGCCCAAGGCGAAAGTGTCGGATTCCTCATCCTTCAAGAACAGGACCGCAGCGAACACATTCCCACTGACAAGGAACTCGCCGACGCCAAGAAGCACTCATGGATGCGCATCGCCCGCTTCGACTACACCCCCTCCAGCCGCCTGCGTTTCATGCTCCGCGGCGGCAGCCCGCACCGCGCCAGCGAATGGACCGACCTCCCCGACCGGCCTCTGGAAGAACAACTCGCCGAGATCGTGCAAGAGGTCGGCCTCCGCGGCGAAGCCGCGGAACGTAAACGCCTTGCAGACCAGCAAGCCAGAGAGGTACAGCAAAAGCGCTGGGAAGCCGCCATGCAGGAAGCCCGCGCCACCTACGCCCACGCCTACCGCGTCAAACACCTCGGAGAACAGGCAGACGCCTGGTACCAGGCCAGCCGCCTGACCGAATACATCGCAGCAGTACGCGACCACGCCACATCACTGCCGCCCGGGCAGGAGCAGACCGAGATCGAGGAGTGGCTCGCGTTCGCGGACGCGCACCTCCAACACCTCACCGAATCGGTCTCAGCGCCGAAACTGCCCAACCCGCCGAAGCCCAGCGGCGACGACCTCAAGCCCTTCCTCGGCCACTGGAGCCCCTACGGACCCCGCTCCTACTGAGCCTTGGCTCCGCCCGCGCCCTACGGAATTCACCAATTGGCGGAAGAGCGGCAATGTAGCGGCGGATCGCCGGTTACCGAAACCGGTGAGCCGCCGAACACTGGTAACTCCGCCGCCACTCACTGAGCAGCCATCGAAAGGCAGAAAGCGGACCAGGGAAATCACACCGCCACAAGCCGGACCCTCTCACCGCACAGCTTGGCCATGTCGTCAATATCGGAAGTCAGAATGACCACGGGGCGGTGCTGTCGCAGCGCAGCTTCGGCAACGGCCGCATCGATCGCGTACTTGTGCCCGTGCAACCCGGCATTCATCAGCAACTTCGAGGCCGCCCTCGCCTCCTCGTCACCGACCGGGACGACCCGCAGCCCGGAAAGCACCCAGCTCAGGCGGGACTTGTTCGTACGGACGTGGACGACTTCGATGATGGTGAGCGCACTGATCACGACCTCCATGCCGCGCGAGCGCGCCTCAGCGATCAGAGCCACCACCTGCTCGTCGTCGGCGAGCAGCTTCGAGAGTCCCTCGCTGTCTAGGACCAGCGTCCCCTCGTGACTCAGCCTGCGGCGGGCCACTCGGCCTCCTCGGCGAACACCTCGTCGAAGACCTGCCGCGCCCGCTGACGAACCGGCTCGGAGACCGGCCCCTTGCGGCTCTCGTAGTCCGCCAGGTACTCGTCCAGGACCTGCCCGCGCAGCTCACGCTCGACCGCCTCGGCGATGAACGCGGAGAACTCCCGCTTCCCCACCCGCGCCCGGATCGCCTCCGCAGTCCCCTCCGGCAGCGACAGGCTCACCCGCGTCGCCGGGCCTTCCCCGATGCTGTACGTCGTCTCACCCATACCCCGAGTGTGTCAAACGAGTAGGAAAAGCGCCACGGGTCGAATCTGCACGGGCCCCGGAGTCGTGAAGAGGCTGTACGGATGGAGCCCCACCCGCCCTCTTGTCGCATCGGGAGATCGCTGCGCGAAACCCAGCACGGGCTTCTCATCCCATCCCAGCACGATCCCAGCACGGTAGGGATGAGCAGGGGTGATGACAGGTGACGAGGGGTCAGCTATCCCAGCACCATCCCAGCACGGGAAAAACAAGGGGCCCGACCCCGAAGAGCCGAGCCCTCCCTGACCTGCATGTTTGCCAGATCAGCGACGTGGTGATATGTCAGCCGCTACACGTTGAAGCGGAACTCCACCACATCCCCGTCCTGCATGACGTACTCCTTGCCCTCCATCCGGGCCTTGCCCTTCGCGCGGGCCTCGGTGACCGAGCCCGTTTCGATCAGGTCGGCGAAGGAGATGACCTCGGCCTTGATGAAGCCCTTCTGGAAGTCCGTGTGGATGACGCCGGCCGCCTCGGGGGCCGTCGCACCCCTCTTGATGGTCCAGGCGCGGGATTCCTTGGGGCCGGCCGTGAGGTACGTCTGCAGGCCGAGGGTGTTGAAGCCGACCCGGGCGAGGGTGGCCAGGCCCGGCTCCTCCGCGCCCACCGACTCCAGCAGCTCCATCGCGTCCTCCTCGTCCAGCTCCGCGAGGTCCGCCTCCAGCTTGGCGTTGAGGAAGATCGCCTCGGCGGGGGCGACCAGGGCGCGCTGTTCGGCCTTGAAGTCCTCGTCGACCAGCTCGTCCTCGTCGACGTTGAAGACGTAGAGGAAGGGCTTGGTGGTGAGGAGGTGCAGGTCGTGGAGGAGTTCCTCGTTGCCGGAGCCCTGCACGATGCCCGCCGAGAAGAGGGTGTCGCCCTTCTCCAGGATCTCCTTCGCCGCCTCGACCGCCGCCACCTTGGGCGCCACGTCCTTCTTGATCCGCGACTCCTTCTGGAGCCGCGGCAGGACCTTCTCGATGGTCTGCAGGTCGGCGAGGATCAGCTCGGTGTTGATCGTCTCGATGTCGTCCTTGGGCGAGACCTTGCCGTCGACATGGACGACGTTCTCGTCCTTGAAGGCCCGGATGACCTGGCAGATCGCGTCGGACTCACGGATGTTCGCGAGGAACTTGTTGCCCAGGCCCTCGCCCTCGGACGCGCCGCGCACGATGCCCGCGATGTCCACGAAGTCGACCGTCGCCGGGAGGATCCGCTGCGAGGAGAAGATCTCGGCCAGTTTCGCGAGGCGCGGGTCGGGAACTCCCACGACGCCGACGTTCGGCTCGATCGTGGCGAACGGGTAGTTGGCCGCCAGCACGTCGTTCTTGGTCAGGGCGTTGAACAGGGTCGACTTGCCGACATTCGGCAGACCGACGATTCCGATCGTGAGCGACACGTTGCGACTTCCCGTACGTGAGGAGGCGTGAGGTGAGACCTGGGCGGTCGGGCGGGCCCCGGGGCCCGAATCCGGCGCTGGGGGCCGATCCACCAGTCTACGGCGTGCCGCGTCCCCCTCCGGCGCCCCGTTCGAACGCTTGGCCAAGGTCCGCCCCTCGGCGTGTCCGAGCAGCGATTCACCACATAAACCGACCTAAGTTGGTCCAATGGAGCAACACAGGACGCGATCCCCGTACGACGGAACGCGACGCGGTACCCCGGGAGCGCCCCTGCCCGCACAGGCCCGCGGCGGCCGTACCTCTCTCGCCCGCCGCCCCGCGCCTCCCGTGGTCCGGACCCTGCGGCAGCTGCCCAACCCGCGGCTCACCGGGCTCGGCGGCGGGCTGTTCTGCACGGCGCTGATGTGCGCGCTCGGCTTCCTCGACTCACTGCTGTTCGGCTCGTCGCTCACGGCGTACGGCGTGCTGTTCGTGCCGGTGAGCGTGTTGACGGCGGTGTGGATCCGGCGGGCCGACCTGCTCACGGCGCCGGTCGTGGTGCCGATCGCCTTCGCCGTCGGCCTCGTGCCCGTCGCGGAGAACGGCGGCGGGACCTCGGGCCGCCTGATGGGCCTGTTCACCGCCCTCGCCACACAGGCCGGCTGGCTCTACGGCGGCACCCTGCTCGCCGGCCTCATCGCGCTGGCGCGCAGGATCCGCATGATCCGCCGCCGCTCCCGCTGAGCCCCAGCCCCAGCCCCAGCCCCAGCCCCAGCCCCAGCCCCAGCCCCAGCCAGAACTACCCCTGCACCGCTCTCATCGCCGCCCCCACGATCCCCGCGTTGTTCTGAAGCTGCGCCGGGACGATCTCCGCCTCGATGCCCTCGATGAGCGGCAGGAACTTCGGGGACTTGCGGCTGACCCCGCCGCCGATGATGAACAGCTCGGGCGAGAACAGCATCTCTACATGGGCGAGGTACTTCTGGACGCGGCGGGCCCAGTGCTCCCAGGTGAGGTCCTCGTCCTCGCGGGCCTTGCTGGAGGCGCGCTTCTCCGCGTCGTGGCCGTGCAGTTCCAGGTGGCCCAGCTCGGTGTTGGGGACCAGGACGCCGTCGACGAAGACGGCGCTGCCGATGCCGGTGCCGAAGGTCAGCAGGATGACGGTGCCCTTGCGGTCCTTGCCCGCGCCGAAGTTCACCTCGGCGACGCCCGCCGCGTCGGCGTCGTTGACCACCGTCACCGGCAGGCCGCCGAGGCGCTCGCCGAGCAGCACGCGCGCGTCCACGTCGACCCAGCCCTTGTCGACGTTGGCCGCCGTACGGATCGTCGATCCGCCGGTGACCACGCCCGGGAAGGTGACCCCGACCGGGCCCGTCCACCCGAAGTGGTCGACGACCTCCTTCACGCCGTCGGCCACCGCGTCGGGCGTCGAGGGCTGCGGGGTCAGCACCTTGTGGCGCTCCTGGGCGAGGTCGCCCTTGTCGAGGTCCACCGGGGCGCCCTTGATCCCTGAACCGCCGATGTCCACACCGAAGATCTGCATGGCCCTACGTTACGACGGACGACTGACAGTCACTCCCCGAGGGGCCCACAGCGAGACGCCCACCGCTCCGGTCGCACCCGGAGAGACGGCCGCAGCCCAGGTCACTCCCCGGAGGTCCCCGTGCGCTCCGCGATCAGCGCCGCCGCCTCCTCGCGCAGGTCCCGGCGCAGTTCCTTCGGGAGCGAGAAGGTGATGGACTCCTCGGCCGCCTTCACCAGCTCGACGTCGCCGTAGCCGCGCTGCGCCAGCCACTCCAGGACGTCCTCGACCAGCACCTCCGGCACGGACGCGCCCGAGGTCACGCCGACCGTGGTGACGCCCTCCAGCCAGGCCTCGTCGATCTCGGACGCGAAGTCCACCAGATACGCCTCGCGGGCGCCGGCGAGCTTGGCGACCTCGACGAGCCGCACGGAGTTGGAGGAGTTCTTGGAGCCCACCACGATGACCAGCTCGGCCTCGGCGCCCATCTGCTTGACCGCGAGCTGACGGTTCTGTGTGGCGTAGCAGATGTCGTCGCTGGGCGGGGAGATGAGCTGCGGGAACTTCTCCTTGAGGGCGTCGACGGTCTCCATGGTCTCGTCGACGCTGAGGGTGGTCTGGGAGAGCCAGACGATCTTCGACGGGTCCCGGACCTCGACCTTGGCGACATCAGCCGGACCGTCGACGAGCTGGATGTGGTCGGGGGCCTCGCCGGAGGTGCCGATGACCTCCTCGTGGCCCTCGTGCCCGATCAGGAGGATGTCGTAGTCCTCGTTGGCGAAGCGCACGGCTTCCTTGTGGACCTTGGTGACCAGCGGGCAGGTCGCGTCGATGGTGGCGAGCCTGCCGCGCGCGGCCTCCTCGTGGACGACGGGCGCGACGCCGTGCGCGGAGAACATCACGATGTTCCCCTCGGGGACCTCCTCCGTCCGCTCGACGAAGATGGCCCCCTTCTTCTCCAGGGTCTGGACGACGTACTTGTTGTGGACGATCTCGTGCCGGACGTACACCGGAGCGCCGTACTGCTCCAGGGCTTTCTCGACGGCGATCACGGCGCGGTCCACACCCGCGCAGTAGCCCCGGGGGGCGGCGAGCAGGACACGGCGGCCAGACGAAGCAGTCATGTGTCCCATCGTAAGGCCGCGTTCGGGGGGCCAAAGATCGCGTGCCGGTGACCGTCCCGGGAAGACTGGAACTCGGATGTGAGGGGTGGGACGGGCGAGGGACAGGCGGAGGCGAGATGTCCGGTACCGGCACGGCGGATCCCACGGCCGTCGAGGACCACGGCGACCTGCGGCGCAGCCTGGGTTTCCGGGACCTCGTCGTCTACGGGCTGCTGTTCATCGCGCCCATGGCGCCCGTCGGCGTCTACGGCACCCTGGACGCCAAGTCGCACGGGGCGGTCGCGCTCGTCTACGTGGTCGCCACGGTGGCGATGGCGTTCACCGCGTTCAGTTACGCACAAATGGTGCGAGTCGTCCCCCAGGCGGGGTCGGTGTTCGCCTACGCGCGCGTGGGGCTCGGCAGGGAGGCTGGGTTCGTCGCGGGCTGGATGGCGATGCTGGACTACCTCCTCATCCCGGCCGTGGCGTACCTGTTCTCCGGCATCGCGATGAACTCCCTGGTCCCCGAGGTCTCCCGCTGGGTGTGGACGGCGCTCGCGGTGGTCGTGACGACCCTGCTGAACCTGTGGGGCGTCCGGGCGGCGGCCCGGGTCGGTTTCCTGGTGCTGGCGATGGAGATCGCCGTCCTGCTGGTCTTCACCGTGTCCGCGCTCGTCGTCCTCGCGCGCGACGGCGCCGAACGCGGCTGGCTGTCGCCCTTCACCGGGGACGGCACCCAGGGCGCGTTCGCGCTGTCGGCGGTGCTCGGGGCGGTGTCGGTGGCCGTCCTGTCGTATCTCGGCTTCGACGCGATCGCCTCCTTCGCCGAGGAGGTGACGGGCGGCTCGCGGAAGGTCGCCCGCGCGGTGCTGTTCTGTCTGGCGCTCGCCGGTGTGCTGTTCGTGGGGCAGACCTATCTGGTGGCGCTCCTGGAACCGACGACGTCCGCCGAGTTCGCGGCGGACCCTGGCCGGCAGGGCACCGCGTTCTACGACGCCGTGGACGCCTCGGTCGGCACCTGGCTGCACGATCTGGTGGCGGTGAGCAAGGCGATCGGCGCGGCCTTCGCGGCGCTCGCCGGACAGGCCGCGGCCGGACGGCTGCTGTTCGCGATGGGCCGTGACCGGCGGCTGCCCAGAGCGCTCTCCAGGACGGACTCGGGCGTCCCGCGCGTGGCGCTGCTCTGCGCGGCCGTCATCACCCTGGTCGCGGCGGTGTGGGCGGCCCGCCGGGACGACGGCATGGACCACCTGGTCTCGGTGGTCGACATCGGCGCGCTGACCGCCTTCACGCTGTTGCACGCGAGCGTGGTGGGCTGGTTCGCGGTACGGCGCCGGGGCGGACCCGTGGTGTGGTGGCGGCACGTGCTGGTGCCGGTCGCGGGCGCGGCGATCACGGTGGCGGTGATCGTGGAGGCGTCGCGGACGGCGCAGGTGGTGGGCGCGGTGTGGTGCGTCGTGGGGCTGCTGGTGCTGGCGGGACAGCGCGCGAGGCCGGAAGTCTCCTCCTAGTCACGGCCGGTGACGGTGCGTTGTCACACCCGGCCGTTACGCTCGCGGCATGGCTATGAACACCTCGCCCGAGACCCCGCTGCCCGTCGGCGAGGTCTCGCGGCTCATCGGCGGCTGGATCGACCGCCTCGGCGCCGTCTGGGTCGAGGGGCAGATCACCCAGCTCTCCCGGCGCCCGGGCGCCGGCGTCGTGTTCCTCACGCTGCGCGACCCGTCGTACGACATCTCCGTGAGCGTGACCTGCTTCCGGCAGGTCTTCGACGACGTCGCCGACGTGGTGAGCGAGGGCGCGCGGGTCGTCGTCCTGGCGAAACCGGAGTGGTACGCGCCGCGGGGCCAGCTCTCGCTGCGCGCCACCGAGATAAGGCCGGTCGGCGTCGGTGAGCTGCTGGCGCGCCTGGAGCAGCTGAAGAAGTCGCTCGCCGCGGAGGGGCTGTTCGCGGCGGAGCGCAAGAAGCCGCTGCCGTTCCTGCCGCAGCTGATCGGGCTGGTGTGCGGGCGCGCCTCGGCCGCCGAGCGGGACGTCCTGGAGAACGCCCGGCACCGCTGGCCGGCCGTCCGCTTCGAGGTGCGCAACGTCCCGGTGCAGGGGGTGCACGCCGTGCCGCAGGTCGTGCAGGCGGTCAAGGAACTCGACGCGCTCGACGACGTGGACGTGATCATCGTGGCGCGCGGCGGCGGCAGCGTGGAGGACCTTCTGCCGTTCTCCGACGAGCAGTTGGTGCGCGCGGTCGCCTCCTGCCGTACCCCCGTGGTCTCGGCGATCGGGCACGAGCCGGACACCCCGCTGCTGGACTACGTGGCCGACCTGCGGGCCTCCACGCCCACGGACGCGGCGAAGAAGGTCGTACCGGACGTCGGGGAGGAGTACGAGCGGGTGCGGGCCCTCAGGGACCGCGCGCGGCGCTGCGTGGAGTCCTTCCTCCAGCGGGAGGAGCGGGGCCTGGCGCACGCGCTCGCGCGGCCGTCGATAGAGGACCCGCACCGCATGATCGACGAGCGCGCCGACCATGTGGCCTCCCTGACCGACCGGGGCCGCCGCACCCTCGGCCACCTCCTCGACCGCGCCGACTCCGAGCTGTCGCACACGCACGCACGCGTGGTGGCCCTCTCCCCCGCCGCGACCCTTCAGCGCGGGTACGCCGTGCTCCAGAAGGCGGACGGACAGGTGGTGCGGGCGCCGGACGAGGTGACGGCGGCGGAGACCCTGCGGGCGCGGGTCGCCGAGGGCGAGTTCAGTGTCAGTGTCGATGCATAGGGTGGGCGGATGACCAGCAAGGTGGCGGAAGAGGCGCTCGGCTACGAGCAGGCGCGGGACGAACTGATCGAGGTCGTACGGCGGCTGGAGGCGGGCGGCACGACCTTGGAGGAGTCCCTCGCGCTCTGGGAGCGCGGCGAGGAGCTGGCGAAGGTGTGCCGACGCTGGCTGGACGGGGCGCGGGCGCGCCTGGACGCGGCGCTGGCGGAGGAGTCCGACCAGGAAGCCGCGGAGGAGGAGTCGGACCGGGCCTGATCGACGACGCGCTGTGAGTCGGATCACCACACTCCACTTTTGATTGAACTTTGAACTTCTCGGGCTTAGTGTCGGTTACACCTACCCGCTTCATCCGAGAAGGCCGATATGTCCCTCGTTCTCGACCCCGCCGCCCAGGACCTGCTCTTCCGCGAGGCCCGTACCGCGAACACCTTCGCCGACGAGCCGGTGACCGACGAGCAGGTCCAGGCGATCTACGACCTGGTCAAGTACGGCCCGACGGCCTTCAACCAGAGCCCGCTGCGCATCACCCTGGTCCGCTCCGCCGAGGCCCGCGAGCGCCTGGTCCAGCACATGGCCGAGGGCAACCAGCCGAAGACGGCCACCGCCCCGCTGGTCGCGATCCTCTCCGCGGACAACGAGTTCCACGAGGAGCTGCCGCAGCTCCTCCCCCACTTCCCGCAGGCCAAGGACCTCTTCTTCAGCGAGCGCCCCGCCCGTGAGGGTGCCGCCGGGCTGAACGCCGCCCTCCAGGCCGCGTACTTCATCATCGGCGTCCGCGCCGCCGGCCTCGCCGCCGGTCCCATGACCGGTCTGGACTTCGAGGGCGTCCGCAAGGAGTTCCTGGACGACGACCACACCCCGCTGATGGTCGTCAACATCGGCAGGCCGGGCGAGGACGCCTGGTTCCCGCGCTCCCCGCGCCTCGCCTACGAGGACGTCGTCACCACCGTGTGAGATGGCCGACACGGAGAGGGCCCCGGCTGTTGATCGGCCGGGGCCCTCTTCTTCGTACGGTTTCTTCGTACGGCCGGCACTCACGCCGTCTTCAGCGACCGCGCCATCTCGGTCAGCTGGGCCAGCGAGCCCGTCCCCGCCACCACGGTCGTCGCCCCGTCGCCCTCGTACACCAGCGCGTCGTAGCGGCCGCCGGTGTAGCGCGTCCAGGTGCGGCCCGCGATCTCCCGGGTCTCCTTCGTCGCCTCGCCGCCCTGGCTGGCCTCGTCGATGAAGACCGCCGGCTTCTGAGTCGACTGCTCGATCTGCACGTACTGACCGTCGGGAGCGTGGAAGCCCAGGTGCCAGGCGTCGAACTGCTCACCGTCGTAGCGGACGGAGGTGGCCTTCCAGCCCGCGGACAGGCCCTGCGGCGCCGCGATCGGGTACGAGGCGGCGCGGCGGGCCGTGACCAGCTCGACGCGGTAGTCCACCTTCGGGACGTCCGGAGCGGAGTCGTCGTGCGGGACGAAAAGGTAGATCACCCAAGCCGCGAGGATGGTCACTCCCAGGGAGAGGACCATGTTGCGGACCGTCTTCTGCTTGCCGTTCGAACCTGCCACGCCCCCTATCGTCGCAGGTGCCCGGTCCGCTCATCCGTGGGGCCCCCTGCTCATTTTGTCTGCTCAACGATAGAGTCGGGCGAACACCCTCATCCGGCCGTCGCCGTATCCCAGAAAGGTGCGCTCCGATGACCGAGCATCATCATCTGCCGTCCGAACTCGAAGTCCCCTCCGAGGCCCCCGACCGCAACCTCGCCCTGGAACTCGTCCGGGTGACCGAAGCCGCCGCGATGGCCGCGGGCCGCTGGGTCGGGCGCGGCGAGAAGAACGGCGCCGACGGAGCCGCCGTGCGGGCCATGCGCACGCTCGTCCACACCGTGTCGATGAACGGCGTGGTCGTCATCGGCGAGGGCGAGAAGGACGAGGCCCCGATGCTCTTCAACGGGGAGCGGGTCGGTGACGGCACCGGACCCGAGTGCGACATCGCCGTCGACCCGATCGACGGGACCACGCTGACGGCCAAGGGCATGCCGAACGCGATCTCCGTGCTGGCCGCGGCGGACCGGGGGTCGATGTTCGACCCGTCCGCCGTGTTCTACATGGACAAGCTGGTCACCGGGCCGGACGCGGCGGACTTCGTCGACATCGACGCGCCCGTCTCCGTGAACATCCGGCGGGTGGCCAAGGCGAAGCAGTCCACGCCGGAGGACGTGACCGTCGTGATCCTGGACCGGCCCCGGCACGAGGGGATCATCAAGGAGATCCGGGAGGCGGGGGCGCGGATCAAGCTGATCTCCGACGGCGATGTCGCCGGGTCGATCTACGCGCTCCGGGAGGGCACCGGCGTCGACATGCTGCTGGGCATCGGCGGTACGCCGGAGGGGATCATCTCGGCCTGTGCCGTGAAGTGCCTCGGGGGCACGATCCAGGGCAAGTTGTGGCCGAAGGACGACGAGGAGCGGGCCCGGGCGATCGACGCGGGCCACGATCTGGACCGGGTGCTGACGACCGACGACCTGGTGTCCGGGGAGAACGTGTTCTTCGTGGCCACGGGGATCACCGACGGTGAGTTGCTCCGTGGTGTGCGCTACCGCTCGGAGACCGCGACGACCGACTCGATCGTGATGCGGTCGAAGTCCGGGACGGTACGGAGGATCGACTCCGAACACCGGCTACGCAAGCTGCGGGCGTACAGCGCGATCGACTTCGACCGGGCCAAGTAGCCCGCGCCAAGCAGCCCGAAGGCTCAGGAAGGCGCCCCCGGTGCGGTGGGGGCGCCTTTTCCTGTACGGGTGTTCAGCCGGCCTGGGCTATACGGGCCGCCCTTGCCGCCTTCTGGAGTTCGATGTCGCGGCGGCGCCTGCGGGCCAGGACCACTCGGCGTTCCGCCGCTGTCAGGCCGCCCCAGACGCCGTAGGGCTCCGGTTGCAGGAGGGCGTGTTCTCGGCACTCCACCATGACCGGACAGCGGGCGCAGACCCGCTTCGCGGCCTCCTCGCGGGAGAGCCGGGCGGCGGTGGGTTCCTTGGAGGGGGCGAAGAACAGGCCGGCCTCGTCGCGCCGGCACACCGCCTCGGTGTGCCATGGAGCGTCTTGGTCCCTGTCCCGCACTGGCACCCGCTGGGCCGGAACAGCAGCTACCTGCAGGGACGAATGCGGCGGTTGCAGCACGGTCTACTCCTGACGACGGCTTCGCGAGTGAGCGACGATGCAGCAAGCCCTACCCGCTGTGCGCGCGCCTATGCACTGAGTCCCGAACCGCTGGATTCCGCGTGCTCGTGTGCCCTTCTGGGCCCCGACCGGGGCTGGACCGATTCGCTCCGAATCCAGGCGGATTCACAGCCGTTAATGACCCAGATGTTTGCGCAAACTCCGGTCGACCTTGTGCTGGACCCGATCAAGGATGTCCGCGACGAGCTTGCCGCGCCGGGGCCTGCCCTCGATGTTGCCGAGGATCGCCCAGCCGTCGACGTACACCACGGGGGCGTCCGGCTCGGTGGAGTCGAGGGTGTGCACCTCGAAGTTGCCGAGGACGCCCGCGCCGGTGCCGCGCAGCGAGACGTTCTCCGGGACGCGCACCTCGACGCTGCCGAAGACCGAGAACGCCTTGATGACGACCTGGCGGTACTCGAAGATCGCCTCGCTGAGGTCGATCTCCACACTGCCGAAGACCGCGTAGGCGTGGATCCGGCGGCCCGCGCGGTAGCGGCCCTTGCGGACGGCGGCGCTGAAGACCGCCACCACGTTGTCGTCCGGGTCGTGGGGTATCGCGTCGGTCGGGCGGTTCGGGGCCGGGCTGTAGCCGGGGGTCGCGCCGCGGCCGTGCGCGGCGGGCAGGTCCCGGATGAAGACGTCCAGCTCGCCGACCGTCTTGGCGCCCAGCACCCCCTCGACGCGCTCGGCGTGCTCGTCCGCGGTGAGGCGGCCCTCGGCGAGGGCTTCGCGCAGGATGTCGGCGATGCGGTCGCGGTCAGCGTCCGAGGCGCGCAGCTCCGCGGGCTCGGCGACCTGGGGTTCGGTCTTCTTCTGAAGGTCCACGGCAGCAGCGTACCGAAACGCGATAGATCGCGACTAGGCCTGTGGACAACTCTTGGCGAACGAACTGAGCCTTACCTCACAAGCTGCCGTCCTTGGACAGGTTCTAGGCTTGGGAGGCTCGCCAATGGAGGCGGGTGACCGTCTGCCGAGTGAGGAATGGGCTGAGATGCCTGAGTTCGCGTACACCGATCTGCTCCCCATGGGAGAGGACACCACCCCCTACCGGCTGGTGACCTCCGAGGGTGTCTCCACCTTCGAGGCCGACGGGCGGACCTTCCTCAAGGTGGAGCCGGAGGCGCTGCGCAAGCTCGCCGAGGAGGCCATCCACGACATCCAGCACTACCTGCGCCCCGCGCACCTCGCCCAGCTGCGGCGGATCATCGACGACCCGGAGGCGTCCGGCAACGACAAGTTCGTCGCGCTGGACCTGCTGAAGAACGCCAACATCGCGGCGGCGGGCGTCCTTCCGATGTGCCAGGACACCGGTACGGCGATCGTGATGGGCAAGCGCGGACAGAACGTGCTGACGGAGGGCGGCGACGAGGCGGCCCTCTCGAAGGGCATCTACGACGCGTACCTCAACCTCAACCTGCGCTACTCGCAGATGGCTCCGCTCACCATGTGGGAGGAGAAGAACACCGGCTCCAACCTCCCCGCGCAGATCGAGCTGTACGCGACCGACGGCGGCGCGTACAAGTTCCTGTTCATGGCGAAGGGCGGCGGAAGCGCCAACAAGAGCTTCCTCTACCAGGAGACGAAGGCCGTCCTTAATGAGGCCTCCATGATGAAGTTCCTGGAGGAGAAGATCCGTTCGCTCGGTACGGCCGCCTGTCCGCCGTACCACCTGGCGATCGTCGTCGGCGGTACGAGCGCCGAGTACGCCCTGAAGACCGCCAAGTACGCCTCCGCGCACTACCTGGACGAGATCCCCGCCGAGGGCTCGGAGCTGGGGCACGGCTTCCGGGACAAGGACCTCGAACAGAAGGTCTTCGAGCTGACGCAGAAGATCGGCATCGGCGCGCAGTTCGGCGGCAAGTACTTCTGCCACGACGTGCGTGTCGTACGGCTGCCCCGGCACGGCGCGTCCTGCCCGGTCGCCATCGCCGTGTCCTGCTCGGCCGACCGCCAAGCGCTGGCGAAGATCACGCCCGAGGGCGTCTTCCTGGAGCAACTGGAGACGGACCCGGCGCGGTTCCTGCCGGAGACGACGGACGAGCACCTGGACGAGTCGTCCGACGTCGTGAAGATCGACCTGAACCAGCCGATGGAGACGATCCTCGCCGAGCTGACCATGTATCCGGTCAAGACCCGCCTCTCCCTCACCGGCCCGCTGGTCGTGGCCCGTGACATCGCGCACGCCAAGATCAAGGAGCGGCTGGACGCGGGCGAGGAGATGCCGCAGTACCTGAAGGACCACCCGGTGTATTACGCCGGTCCCGCGAAGACCCCCGAGGGCTACGCGTCCGGCTCCTTCGGCCCGACGACGGCCGGCCGCATGGACTCCTACGTCGAGCAGTTCCAGGCGGCGGGCGGCTCCAAGGTGATGCTGGCGAAGGGCAACCGGTCCGCCCAGGTCACCAACGCCTGCGACGCCCACGGCGGCTTCTACCTCGGCTCCATCGGCGGCCCGGCCGCCCGCCTCGCCCAGGACTGCATCAAGAAGGTCGAGGTCGTCGAGTACGAGGAACTCGGCATGGAAGCGGTCTGGAAGATCGAGGTCGAGGACTTCCCCGCCTTCATCGTCGTAGACGACAAGGGCAACGACTTCTTCCAGGACCCGGCGCCCGCGCCGACGTTCACGACGATCCCGGTGCGGGGCCCCGGGCTCGCCTGACCCGGCCCTCCGACAGACGCCCGCCCCTGATTACGGCAGGGGCGGGCGTCGTTGTTCAGCGGGCGCAGAGGGTGAGATCGACCGTGCCGCCCAGCGGTACCAAGGTCGGGCTGTGCGGGGCGGCCGCGACCACCGAACCGGGCTTGCAGCCCTCGGGGGCCGCCTTGCCGACCGTGCCCAGTTCCAGCCTCGCCTTGGCCAGCAGCTCCTTGGCGAGCACCAGGTCGAGTCCGGCGAAGTCGATGGTGAACGAGTCCCCGGGCTTGCCCACCACCACGACGGTGTCCTTCCCGCTGCGCGGCGCACCGCTCGACGCGACAGTGCCGCGGACGCCCTCACCTCCGCCGTTCATCGAGGCGAGGGCGGTGCCCGTGCCGGCCAGCACCAGTACGGCGGCGACGGCCGCGATGCCGGCGGTCCGCCTGCGGCGGGTACGGCGCACGATTCCCGGTGCGTCGAACGCGGGCGCGTCGGCGGTGTCGGCGTAGTTCTGCATGGCGTTCATCAGTTCCTCTTCGAAGGGTGTGCAGCCGGAGGGCCGCGCATCGAACGACGTCATCGGATGCCTCCTTGGGGCTGCCGCGGTGAAGGGGCGGAGAGTGCGGGGACCTCGCTCCTGAGCTTCTCCAGGCCCCGGGCGAGCTGCGAGCGCACGGTGCTCGGCGAGATGGCGAGGTCGGCCGCGATCTCCGCGTCGGAGAGGTCGTGGAAGTACCGCAGCACCACGACCGTGCGCATCCGCATGGGCAGTCGCTGCAACGCGCGCACCAACTGGTCCCTGCTGTCGACCTGTCCGTACTCGTCGCCCGGCGCGGCCCGCTCGGGGCCGTCCGGCTGGGGCGCGGTACGCCGGAAGCGCCGCCAGCGGTCGTTGGCCAGGTTCACCATGATCCGGCGCACGTAGGCGTCCGGGGAGTCCTTGGCCGCGATGGTGCGCCACTTGCGGCAGGCCCGCTCCAGGGTCTCCTGGACCAGGTCCTGCGCCGCGTCCCGGTTCCCCGTCAGCACGAGGGCACCCCGGAACAGGGCGGCCGACCGGGCGGTGACGAAACCTTGGAAGTCCGTCTCCACACGTTCCTCCCTTCCTGTCACCCGTCCTCGACGCGGAGACCGCCCGAACTGCTGCACGACTTGGGTGAGACCTGGCTCACACTCCCCACGGACACCCGAGCGGCCCACGCCCCGGAACATCCCGACCGCCCCGATCGCTGTACCAGGTATGAGTGACTACCGCATCGAGCACGACTCCATGGGTGAGGTCCGGGTCCCCGTGGACGCCAAGTGGCGGGCCCAGACGCAGCGGGCCGTGGAGAACTTCCCGATCTCCGGGCAGCGGATCGAGCGGGCGCACATCGAGGCGCTCGCGCACATCAAGGGTGCCGCCGCCAAGGTGAACGCGCGGCTCGGGGTGCTCGACAAGGACGTCGCCGAGGCCGTCCAGGAGGCGGCCGCGGAGGTCGCCCGGGGGGACTGGGACGAGCACTTCCCGATCGACGTGTTCCAGACCGGGTCCGGCACCTCGTCCAACATGAACACCAACGAGGTCATCGCCACCCTGGCCACCGAGCGGCTCGGCCGGGACGTGCACCCCAACGACCACGTCAACGCCTCGCAGTCCTCCAACGACGTCTTCCCCTCCTCGATCCACATCGCCGCCACCGCCGCCGTGACCCGGGACCTGATCCCCGCGCTGGAGCACCTCGCCGCCGCCCTGACCCGCAAGTCCGAGGAGTTCGCCGACGTCGTGAAGTCGGGGCGGACCCATCTGATGGACGCCACCCCGGTGACGCTCGGTCAGGAGTTCGGGGGGTACGCCGCCCAGATCAGGTACGGCGTGGAGCGCCTCACCGCCTCCCTCCCCCGGCTCGCCGAGCTGCCGCTGGGCGGTACCGCCGTCGGCACCGGCATCAACACCCCGCCCGGCTTCTCCGCCGCCGTCATCGAGGAGGTCGCCCGGGTCACCGGGCTGCCGCTGACCGAGGCGCGCGACCACTTCGAGGCGCAGGGCGCCCGGGACGGCATCGTGGAGACGAGCGGACAGCTCAGGACGATCGCCGTAGGACTGACGAAGATCGCCAACGATCTGCGCTGGATGTCCTCCGGGCCCAGGACGGGCCTCGCGGAGATCAGCCTCCCCGACCTCCAGCCCGGTTCGTCGATCATGCCCGGCAAGGTCAACCCGGTGATCCCGGAGGCCGTCCTCATGGTCGCCGCCCAGGTGATCGGGAACGACGCCACGGTCGCCACCGCCGGCGCGGCCGGAAACTTCGAGCTCAACGTCATGCTGCCGGTGATCGCCAAGAACGTCCTGGAGTCCGTACGCCTGCTCGCCAACGTCTCCCGGCTGCTCGCCGACCGGACGGTCGACGGCGTCGTCGCCCACGTCGAGCGGGCCCGCGAGTACGCCGAGTCCTCGCCCTCCGTGGTCACCCCGCTCAACAAGTACATCGGCTACGAGGAGGCCGCGAGGGTCGCCAAGAAGGCGCTGGCGGAGCGGAAGACGATCCGGCAGGTCGTGCTGGAGGGCGGTTACGTCGAGCGCGGCGACCTGAGCGCCGAACAGCTGGACGAGGCCCTGGATGTCCTGCGCATGACGCACCCGTAACCATTCACGCCGGGTACGTGAACCGTGACGCGCACCGCAGCGTCGTATGCCTATGGCACCTAATATCTGTGCATGGCAGACGGTGGAGCGGTGAGAGCGGTGGAAGCGGTCCCCTCGACGGCCCTTCGGCAGACGTCGACGTCCTTCTGGGAGCCCGGGAGTCAGATCCTGTGGCGCTACCGGGAGAACTCCGGCGCGCAGTTCCACATCGCCCGCCCCGTCACCGTCGTACGCGACGACGAGGACCTGCTCGCCGTGTGGATGGCCCCCGGCACCGAGTGTGTGAAGCCGGTGCTGGCCGACGGCACGCCCGTGCACACCGAACCGCTGGAGTCCCGCTACACCAAGCCCCGTTCGGTGCTGCGGGACCGCTGGTTCGGCACCGGTGTGCTCAAGCTGGCCCGGCCCGGACTGCCCTGGTCGGTGTGGCTCTTCTGGGAGCCGGGCTGGGAGTTCAAGAACTGGTACGTGAACCTCGAAGAACCGCTGACCCGTTGGGAGGGCGGCGTGGACTCCGAGGACCACTTCCTGGACATCACCGTGGATCCGGACGGCAGTTGGCAGTGGCGGGACGAGGACGAGTTCGCGCAGGCCCAGCGGGACGGACTGATGGACGCCGAACTCGCCGCACGGGTGCGGCGGGCGGGCCGGTCCGCGGTGGAGGTGATCCGCGCCTGGGGCCCGCCGTTCTCGGACGGCTGGCAGCACTGGCGCCCCGATCCGTCCTGGTCCGTGCCGCTCCTTCCGGAAGACTGGGACCGTACGCCCGCGCATCTGTCCTCATGAGACCCTTGATGCGCCCCCGGGCTGCAAACGTAGGATCGTCCTCCGCAAGAGCGCGCAGCGGCAACTACCGGAGCGGGCACTGGGCTTGACCGATCGTCACCGAGGGGCGGCAGGACGTGAGCGACGCGTACGAGGGCAACACCGCGGGCCCCGGAGGCCGCGTGCGGTGTGCCGGTGCCCCGGGAACGGCCTCTGACCACGCGGGAATTCCGTTCCCGGGACATACATTGCGGGTATCGGGATTTCGGCGGGACCCCCTGCGCGTACGGCGCGCAGCCCCGGACGGACGGATTCGACACGCGTGACGGAGCACCCGACCTCCTTCGAACGCCCGCAGCAGGGCGTCACCCCGACGGACCCCCGCGGGGCGCTCCTGCCTTCCCCGGCGTCCGACGCGGCGGCAGGCGTCCACGGCGAGGGCAGCAGGAGCGGCCAGCACGGCAAGAATAAGGACCAGGGCATGAATCCGGCCGGCACCGGCCCCGAGCACTCCCAGCCGGCCGCGGCCGAGCCGGACACCCACCGCCCGCGGCCCGTCCCCGGGACGGTCCCCCAACAGCCGGGCGGCGAACAGGAACTCCCCGCGAACGGCACCGACGGCGAGGAACGCCGTAGCGGACAGAGCCTGGCCCCGGGCCGCCCCACGCCCATGCGGCGGGACGGCGACCGGCTGCGCTTCGTGGGGGCCGCGACCCGGCGGATCGCCCGCGGCATCGACCTGGACGAGATCGTGATGGGGCTGTGCCGGGCGACCGTGCCGACCTTCTCCGACGCGATCCTCGTCTATCTGCGCGACCCGCTGCCGGTCGGCGACGAGCGCCCCACCGGGCCCCTGGTGCTGCGGCTGCGGCGCAGCGACCGCATCCCGCAGCAGGAGCGGGACCTGGAGGACGGCATCCTGCCGGTGCCGGTCCCGGAGACCCCGAGCGAGTTCTCCGGTCTTGACGCGCTCGGCAGCGAGCTGTGCGAGGTGCAGCCCGGCAGCGCGCTCGCCGAGGTGTTGCGCGGGGTGCGGCCGGTCTTCACGGACACCCCGGCGGCCCGCGCCGCGCTGCCGGAACTGCTCGGCGAGGGCGGCGAGTTCGCCGTACCGACCGGTCGGCGCGCCATCCTCGCGCCGCTGCGCGGCCGGCGCCGGGTGATCGGCGCCGCGCTCTTCCTGCGCCGCCCGGACCGGCTGCCCTTCGACCCCGACGACCTGCTGGTCGCCGCCCAACTGGCCACGCACAGCGCGCTCGGCATCGACAAGGCGGTCCTGTACGGCCGTGAGGCGTACATCGCCGACGAGTTGCAGCGCACCATGCTCCCGGAGACCCTGCCGCGCCCGACGGGCGTCCGGCTGGCCTCGCGCTACCTCCCGGCCGCCGAGACGGCCCGCGTGGGCGGCGACTGGTACGACGCGATCCCGCTGCCGGGCAGCCGGGTCGCCCTCGTCGTCGGTGACGTCATGGGCCACTCCATGACGTCGGCCGCGATCATGGGCCAGCTGCGCACCACGGCCCAGACGCTGGCCGGGCTCGACCTGCCCCCGCAGGAGGTCCTGCACCACCTCGACGAACAGGCCCAGCGGCTCGGTACGGACCGCATGGCGACCTGCCTCTACGCCGTCTACGACCCGGTATCGCACCGCATCACCATCGCCAACGCGGGCCATCCCCCGCCGGTGCTGCTGCACCTGGGCGGCCGGGCCGAGGTCCTCCGGGTACCGCCGGGCGCGCCGATCGGCGTCGGGGGCGTGGACTTCGAGGCCGTGGAACTGGACGCGCCCGCGGGCGCCACCCTGCTGCTCTACACCGACGGGCTCGTGGAGTCGCGGCTTCGGGACGTGTGGACCGGGATAGAGCAACTGCGCGAGAAGCTCGCCGCGACGGCGCAGTTGACCGGTCCTGACCATCCGCCGCCGCTGGAAGCGCTGTGCGACGAGGTGCTCGACATGCTCGGCCCCGGCGACCGGGACGACGACATCGCGCTGCTCGCGGCCCGCTTCGACGGGATCGCGCCGAGTGATGTGGCGTACTGGTTCCTGGAGCCGGAGGATGCGGCGCCGGGCCGTGCGCGGCGGCTGGCGCGGCGGGCGCTGGCCCGGTGGGACATGGAGGATTTGACCGATTCCGTGGAGCTGTTGGTGAGTGAGGTCGTCACCAACGCGGTGCGGTACGCGACTCGGCCGGTCACCTTGCGGTTGCTGCGGACCGATGTGCTGCGGTGCGAAGTCGGGGACGACGTGCCGCAGTTGCCTCGGCTTCGGCAGGCTCGGGCTACGGATGAGGGCGGGCGAGGGTTGTATCTCGTCAACCGGCTCGCCCGGCGGTGGGGGGCTACTCGGTTGAGTACCGGGAAGGTTGTGTGGTTCGAGCTCAACAGGGGGTGAACCCCTGCTGAGACCAGAGACGAAGGGCGCCCGGTGTTCACCGGGCGCCCTCTTGCGCTACTGGGTTCCGTTCGGGTCGAACGGGTTTTCCGGGGTTGTGGTGCTCTCCTCCGGGGTCGTCGGGGCGTTCGTCGTCGGGGTGTTGGTCGGCGTCGACTCCGGGGTGGTCGGGGCGCTTGTCGTCGGGGCGCTTGTCGTCGGCGTGTTCGACGGGGCCGACGTGGTCGGGGTCTCCGACGGGGTGGACGACGGGGAGTTGCTCGGTGTCGGGGATGAGCTCGGCTGGACCGCCGCGCCCTGGTCGGTGTCGAGGTCGAACTTCGTGTCCGTGTCCGCCACGCCGAAGGTGTACGCCGCCCAGATCTGCGCCGGGAAACCACCACCGTTGACACGCGGGAAGCCGCCGGCGCCGTACATCTTGGTCTGCGCGCCGGTCTTGGAGTTCTCGCCGAACAGACCGACCGAGGTGACCAGGTCCGGGGTGTAGCCGGTGAACCAGGCCGAGAGGTTGTCGTCGGAGGTACCGGTCTTGCCGGCGACCTTGCGGCCGTCCCGCTCCGGGTTGTCCGCGACGGACTTCTTGGCCGTACCGTCGGCGACCACACCGGTCAGCACCGAGGTCACCGTGTCGGCGGCCTCCCTGCTGATGACCTGCTCACCGATCGGGTCGGGCATCTGGAACTCGGCGCCGCCCTGCTCGGCCGACTTGATGATGGTCGGCGTGACCTTCTTGCCGTGGTTGTCGAGCGTGGCGTAGATGCCGACCATCTCGATCGGGCTCGCGCCCATGGTGCCCAGGGTGTAGGCGGGCAGTGCCTTCATCTTGTCGGTGTCCATGCCGAGCTTGCCGGCCGTCTCCAGCACCTTGTCCATGCCGACGTCCACGCCCATCTGCGCGAAGACGGAGTTGATGGACTTGTTCATGCCGGTCTGGACGGTGACCTTGCCGTAGTCGGCCTCGTCCTCGTTCTCGGGGGCGAAGCCGACCTTGACGCCGTTGTCCTCGACCTGGTGCTTGCTGGTGCCGTCGTAGATCGTGTTCGCGCCGATCAACTTGCCGTCCTGGGTCTCGGACTTGTTCTCCAGGGCGGCGGCCAGAATGATCGGCTTGAAGGTGGAGGCGGGCTGGTAGTCGGTGCGGTTGGCGTTGCTGATGTAGTGCTTGGTGTACGACTCCCCGCCGTACAGGGCGAGGATCCTGCCCGTCTTGGGGTCGACGGAGACCGCGCCGGCCTGGATGTTCTTGTCGACCGCCCGCTTCTTCGGGTCCAGGTTGTCGGTCAGCTGGGTCTTGACGGCCTTCTCCAGCTGGGCCTGCTTCTTCTTGTCGATGTTCAGGGTGATGTTCCAGCCGGCGTTCTCGACCCGGGCCTCCGCCTCGTCCTGGGTGAGGTTCTCCTTCGCCATCAGCTGCTTCTCCAGCTGCTGCTTGGCGAGCTTGACGAAGTAGCCCTTCTGGCCGTCGAGACCGGGGTCCGTCTTGGGCGCCTTGGGCACCGGGAACGTCATCTTGTCGCGCTCGGCCTTGTCCAGCCAGCCCTGCTCGACCATGTTGTCCAGGACGTAGTTCCAGCGCGCCTGGACCAGCTTCTTGCCGGTCGGCGTGGCGACCGCCCAGTCGTACTGGCTCGGGGCCTGGAGCAGGGCTGCGAGATAGGCGCCCTGCTGGACGTTGAGCTTGCTGGCGTCGACGCGGTAGTAGTCCTGGGCGGCGGCCTGGATGCCGTAGTCGCCGCGGCCGTAGTAGCTGGTGTTGATGTAGCCCGCGAGGATGTAGTCCTTGGTCTTCTCCCGGTCCACCTTCAGCGAGATGACCAGTTCCTTCAGCTTGCGCGTGACGGTCTGGTCCTGGTCGAGGTAGTAGTTCTTGACGTACTGCTGGGTGATCGTGGAGCCACCCTGCTTGCCCTTGCCGGACAGGGTGTTGAGGATGCCTCGGGCGGTGCCCTTGAGGTCGATGCCGGCGTCGGTGTAGAAGGTCTTGTTCTCCGCCGCGACGAAGGTGTGCTGGACCTCCTTGGGCACCTCGGAGAGGTCGACGATCTCGCGGTTGGTGTCGCCCTCGCGGGCCATGACCGAGCCGTCGCTGTACTTGTAGATGTTGCTCTGCTGCTCCGCGGCCGCGTTGCCCTTGGGCACGCCGATCATCATGTACAGCACGACGAAGGCGCCGATGCCGAGCAGGCAGAAGCCGAGGAAGGAGCCGAGGAGCACCTTCCAGCCGAAGAGCCGGCGTATGAAGGACTTCTTACCGGCCTTCTTACCCTTGGCCTTGCCCCTGCCCTGGGCCGCCCGGCGCGCGGCGGCCCGGCCGCCGGTCGGCGCGGGGCCGACCACGGTGGTGCCCGCCGCCTCGGAGGAGCGTGTGGGACCCGCCGCCTCGGGCGAGCGTGTGGGGGGCGCCGCGCGGCGTCCACCGCGCTGTCGCGCTCTTCTCTCTTCCGCTCGTCCCATGGGTCGACTCGCTCCGCTTCCTCATCGGCGGCCACACAGGTTCGTGGCTCAGGTCAGCTCAGAAAACTAACACCGCTCTATATGACAGAACGCCTGCGGCCCGTACCTCGGACGGGTTTCGCGGGCGTGAGAATCAGCACCTGTCCCCTAGGAACCAGACCGACGGAGAGGCTTGAGGGTTGCCGTGGCGGGGTAAAGTGATATCACTAAGACATCTTCTGGATAGATGGGGGACCCTCATGACCATGGACGACACCGTGGACGACTCCGTACCCGAGATGCCCGCCCCGCGCGTGCGGGAGTTCGCCGCGCACAGCATCGGCGGCGCGCTCGCGCTGCTGCTCGGACTGGTCGGCCTGCTGGCCGCCGTCGTGCTGTTCGCCTCCGGCGGGACCAACGCCGGCCTCCCGGTCCTCGGCGTGCTCGTGCTGCTGGCCGCGGTGATCTCGCTGCGCGGTCTCAACACCGTCGCGCCGGGCGAGGCCCGGGTCGTGCAGCTCTTCGGCCGCTACCGGGGCACGATCCGCCAGGACGGCCTGCGCTGGGTGAACCCCTTCACCTCGCGCACCAAGATCTCCACCCGGGTGCGCAACCACGAGACCGCCGTCCTCAAGGTCAACGACGCCTACGGCAACCCCATCGAGCTCGCCGCGGTCGTGGTGTGGAAGGTCCAGGACACCGCGCAGGCCACCTTCGAGGTGGACAACTACGTGAAGTTCGTCGCCACCCAGACCGAGACGGCCGTACGGCACATCGCCATCGAGTACCCCTACGACGCCCACGACGAGGCGGGGCTCTCGCTGCGCGGCAACGCCGACGAGATCACCCAGAAGCTCGCCACCGAGCTGCACGCGCGCGTGGAGGCGGCCGGTGTGCAGATCATCGAGTCCCGGTTCACACACCTCGCCTACGCGCCCGAGATCGCCTCGGCGATGCTCCAGCGGCAGCAGGCGGGGGCGGTCGTCGCGGCCCGGCGGCAGATCGTGGAGGGCGCGGTCGGCATGGTCGAGGAGGCGCTCGCGCGGATCACCGAGCGGGACATCGTGGAGCTGGACGAGGAGCGCAAGGCGGCGATGGTGTCCAACCTGATGGTGGTGCTGTGCGGCGACCGGGCCCCGCAGCCGGTCCTCAACACCGGGACCCTCTACCAGTGACGGTTCCCTCCGGGGGTTCGACCCCTCAAGGCCGGCCGCAGCGCAAGCAGGTGTTGCTGCGGCTGGACCCCTCGGTGCACGACGCGCTCGCCCGGTGGGCCGGCGATGAGCTGCGGTCCACCAACGCGCAGATCGAGTTCCTGTTGCGACGCGCTCTGCGGGAGGCCGGACGACTGCCCGAGGACACCGGGCCGCTGCCGCGCCGGGGCCGGCCCCCTGGGGGCTGATCTCCGCCGTCACCAACCAGTGGGTCAACTCCTACAAGCGCATCTGGGGCGGCTCCGAGCGCACGGCGGGCGCCGGCGGCGAGGCCCCCTCGT
>NZ_JBEYVC010000045.1:0-63975 GCF_040643855.1 Streptomyces sp. NPDC047072
GGCGCCGTCGCGGCTCACCACGACGGGGAGCACGTGGCCCGCCCGTGCCAGGGAGCATCGGCCGCCCACGGGGTCTTCCCCGCGACCGACTAAAAGACGTCCACTGCAGCTTTTTTAGGGGCGCGGGGAACTGCGCGAGCAACCACGAACCACCCGCAGCCGCCCGACAACACGAACCCCCGAGCTCCTAGGCGAACACCACCGTCCGCCGCCCGTTCAAAAGAATCCGACGCTCAGCGTGCCACTTCACGGCCCGCGCCAGCGCCTGGCACTCCACATCCCGCCCGATCGCCACCAGCTGATCCGGCGTGACATCGTGCCCCACCCGCTCGACCTCCTGCTCGATGATCGGCCCCTCGTCGAGGTCGGCGGTGACGTAGTGCGCCGTCGCCCCGATCAGCTTCACACCGCGCGCATGCGCCTGGTGATACGGCTTCGCGCCCTTGAAGCTCGGCAGGAACGAGTGGTGGATGTTGATGATCCGCCCGCTCAACTGCTTGCACAGGTCGTCGGAGAGCACCTGCATGTACCGGGCGAGGACGACCAGCTCGACCCCCTGCTCCCGCACCAGCTCCAGCAGCCGCGCCTCCGCCTCGGCCTTGTTCTCCCGCGTGACCGGAATGTGGTGGAAGGGAACGTCGTACGACCCCACGAGTTCGGCGAAGTCGGTGTGGTTGGACACCACGGCCGCGATGTCGACCGGCAGCGCCCCGATCCGCGCCCGGAACAGCAGGTCGTTGAGGCAGTGCCCGAACTTGCTGACCATGAGTACGACCCGCATCCGGTCCGAGGCCCGGTGGATCTGCCAGTCCATGCGGAAGGAGTCGCCGATCGCCGCGAAGCTGGCCCGCAGCTTCTCCACGGTCACCGGCGTCTCCGCCGAGAAGTGCACGCGCATGAAGAACAGACCCGTGTCCCGGTCGCCGAACTGCTGGCTGTCCTCGATGTTGCAGCCGGTCATGAAGAGGTAGCTCGACACGGCGTGCACGATGCCCTGCTTGTCGGGGCAGGACAGGGTCAGGACGTACTGCTCGGCCGGTTCGGCGGCGGGAGTGGACTGCGCGTTCATGCCGGACAGGGTCTCATGACCGTATGAACGCGACGAAAGGCGTCCGCCATGCGGCCCGCGTCATGGTCTACGCGGCCCGCGTCATGATCCGCAGCACTTCCAGGGTCCGGGGCGGGGTGTCGGGTTCCTCGCCGTCGCTCGCCGACAGGCGTACGTGCGCGTCGCGCGCCGCCCGTACGGCTTCCGGCCAGTTCTCGTGGCCGAGGTAGGCGGAGACGGGGGCGTCCGGGCCGACCTGGTGCATGATCCGCAGCACCCGCAGCACGGCGGTGTCGACGAGGGCCGCCTCCTGGGAGTCCCGGAAGATCGTGCCGACGTACTTCTCGGCGGACCAGCTGTCCAGCCAGGTGTCCTCGACGAGGCGGTACACGGCGTCGGTGACGTCCCCGTACCCCTCGACTCCGGCCAGCCAGACGTTCTGCTGGAACTGTGGGTCGGAGAGCATGTGCAGCGCGGAGCGCACATTGCTGCGCCAGCGCCACCACGGCATGTCGTTCAGTGGCATGCCGCCCATGGTGGAGGAGCGACGGCCGCGACGGGAAGAGTTCTCCGAACCTTGCACGGTCATCGATCGTACGTTCTCCCTCACACCGGCCTCGCAGCCCCCTCCTGTTCACCGTCACGTCACTGTTCGTTGACCCAGGGTCACACCCGGGTTGGTGATGTGACGGAAGCGTGTGTGCCCATGACCGGTAGGCGACGCGACCGCAGCACCTTCCTCCCCCTGCACCACCGGCCCGTCAGAGCCACCGCCCGCGCGGCGGGGGCCCTGGCGGCGTGCGCGTCGCTCGCCGCCGGCTGCGGGGTCGTCCCCGGTACCACGGGGGGTGCGGGGGACGGCCCGATCAAGGTCATGACCTGGGCGCCGTCGGAGACCAGCGCCACCAACAAGCCCGGCATGCCCGCCTTCGCCCTGGCCTACGCCCGCTGGATCAACGCCAAGGGCGGCATCAACGGCCGTAAGCTCACCGTCCTGACCTGCAACGACCACAACGACGGCGTGACCGCCGCGAAGTGCGCCCGGCGCGCGGTCAAGGAGAACGTCGCCGCGGTCGTCGGCTCCTACAGCCAGTACGGCGACTCCTTCTTCCCGGCCCTGGAGGGCGCGGGCATCCCCTACATAGGCGGCTACGGCGTCACCAACGCCGAGTTCACCAGCCCGCTCTCCTACCCGGTCAACGGCGGCCAGCCGACCCTGCTGGCCGGCCTCGGCAAGGAGCTGGCGCGGGCCTGCGGCGCCGTGAGTCTCGTACGGCCGGACAACATCGCGGGCGACGAGCTGCCCGTGCTGCTGGACGCGGGCCTGACCTCGGGCGGACACGCGGAGGCGACGGACCTGCCGGCGGCGGACGACGCCAGCGAGTACTCGGCGCAGTCGACGCGGGCGCTCAAGAACGCGACCTCGAAGAGCACGTCCGCCGCCGCCGCGAAGGACGGCTGTGTGGTGCCCGCGCTCGGCGACCGCACCAGCACCTTCATGGACTCCTTCCGGCGCGACCGCGAGGACTACCCGGGCGTGCGGACCGCCATGACGATGGGCAGCGTCGACCAGACGGTCCTCAACACCTCCGGCGGACGGTCCGGGCCGTACGAGGGCTCGTACATCACCGGCTGGTACCCGCCGGCCAGCGACGCCCGCTGGGACGCGATGAAGAAGGTCGTCAGCGAGGAGGCCTTCGACGACAACCGCATCGACGCGGCGGACACCGGTGTGCAGACCACCTGGATCGCGTACACCGTGTTCACGAAGGTCGTCGAGTCGCTGGGCAGCGGGGAGGTCTCCGCGGACACCGTGCGCAGCGCGCTCAACGACGGTCTCAAGATCGACACGGGCGGGCTGACGCCCGTCCTGCGCTGGAACACCTCCGGCGGCTTCAGCGCCCGCGACGGCCTCTCCGCCGCGGGCTTCCCCCGGATGGTGAACGCCGACGTGACCCTCCAGGTGGTCCGTCAGGGTCAACTGGTGTCGGCCCACAAGGGCTTCACCGATGTGACGACGACGCTGCAGAACGCGGACATCGACTAGGACCCGGCCGGTCGGCGGTCGGTCGGTGGGCCGCTCAGAGCTGGGTCGCCGAGCGCTCCGTCAGGCCGTACTTGCGGGCGATGGCGTTCCAGAGCTTGGCCGCCTCCGCCTTCTCCTGGCTGGCCGTTCCGCTGGCCCGGTTGCCGGCCTGGGTCTGGCCGGTGGTGCGGGCCTGGCCCTTCTTGCAGCCCTTCTTGCCGGCCGTCTGGTCGGCCCAGGCCGCGTAGTGGTTGTCGGCGGACGCGGACGCCTGCCAGGCCTGGGTCAGCGCGGACGTCAGCTCCGCGTGGCTCGGCAACTGGTCCACGGCCACGGTCTTGAGCCGGGTCACCAGTTCGGTGCGCTGCTTGGCCGCGTCCCGCAGGTCCTGGGCGGCCTGGCCGAGGTTCTTGCAGGACTTCACGTCGGCGACCGCGTTGATCACCGCGGAACGGCTGTTGCCGCTGTCGGCGAGCAGCTTGTCCAGCTCCACGGCCTGCGCCTTCGCCGCGTCGGCGGACGGCGAGGCGGAGCCGTCGGTCGCGGGGGCGGTGGCGGAGACGGTCTGGTTCTTGTCGCCGTCCTTGTCGCCCCCGCCGCCGGCGAGCAGCGCGCCCGCGCCGATGCCGAGGGCGATGATGCCGACGCCGACCGCCGCGAGGAGCGGGACACGGGACTTACGGCTGCCGCCGTCGTCGTACCGGCCGTCGTCGTGACCGCCGGGTCCCGGGGGGACGTACGCGGGCTGCGGGTAGCCGTAGCCACCGGACTGGGACTGAGGCTGGGGGTAGCCGTACCCGGACTGGGGCTGCGGGTAGCCGTAGCCGGGGGCCGCCTCGGGCTGCGCGTACCGCGGGATCTGCTGGGTGGCCCCGGCCGCGCCGTCCGCACCGGACGCGCTGCGGAAGAGGTTGTCGAAGTCGGACGGCGGCTGCCGGTCTCCGCCGTAGGGGGCGGGGCCGGGGCCCCCGGGGACGGGCGGGATGAACTGGGTGGCCTGGGAGTCGGGGTGGCCGGGGACGGCCTGCGGCAGCGGACCTGCATCCGCACCGCTACCGGGTACGGCGGCTCCCGGTCGGCCCGGGTACCCCGCGGGCGACTCGGGCGGCAGCGCGCCGGGGCCCACGGGCGGGAGGTACTGGGTGACACCCTCGCTGGCGGCGGCCGGGACCGGGGGGATGTACTGCGTGGCGCCCTCGTCGGCGGGGGGCAGGGGGGCGGAGGGGGATGCGCCGGGAGCGCCGGGCGGGTAGGCGCCGGAGGCGGGAGCGCCGGGCGGATACGCGCCGGAGGCTGAGGCGGGCGTGCCGGGCGGGGCGGAAGCGGCAGCGCCGGGCGGGTAGGCGCCCGGGGCGGAAGCGGGCGTGCCGGGTGAGGGGGCGCCGAAGGCGGAGGCAGGAGCCCCGGGTGAAGGTGCGCCGGAGGCGGGAGCGCCGAACGCGGGTGTGCCAGGGGCCGGAGCGGCGGGTGCGTGCGGATAGGCGGCCTGCGCGCCGGGCGTGGGCTCACCGGAGGCGGAGGCGGCGCCGTACGCGGCCACCTGGCCCTCCTGGGCGGGGAGCGGCTGCGACTGCGGCGCGGGGGCCGACGGCAGGGGCTGACCCACCGGCGGGAGGTAGTAGGACGTCGGCTCGTTCGTGTCGAAGGCCGGGGGCTGCGGCGGCGGCTGGATGCCGTGGCCCACAGCTGGTGGCTGCGGTTGCGCGCCGTGGCCCGCGGCGGCGGACTGCGGCTGCTGCGGGACACCGCCCGCGCCGGGGGCGTTGTACGTCGCCACCTGCCCCTCCTGCGCCGGGAGCGGCTGCGCCTGCGGCGCCGAGGACGACGGGAGCGGCTGGCCGACCGGCGGCAAGTAGTACGACGTGGGTTCGTTCGTGTCATAGCCCGCGGGCTGGGACGGCGTGCCGGCCGGCTGCTGCGGGGTGCCCCAGGTCTGCGTGGCTGGCTGCGGCCAGTCCTGCGCGGGCGGCTGGTCCGGGCTCTGCTGGTCGGGACCCCAGGGCGTACCCCAGGACTGGGCGCCGGTCGGAGCCGCGCCGGGCTGCTGGTCGTACGGCGTGCTGGGCGCCGCGGCGGATCCGTCCCCCTGGTGGGGGGCGCCGTAACCGCCCTGCGGGCCGTAACCGGGCTGCGGGGCCCCGTAACCGCCCTGCGCGGACGGGAACTGCGAGCCGTCGGAGCCGCCCTGCGCGGACGGGGACTGCGGGGCGCCGTAAACAGGCTGCGGGCCGCCGTACCCGCCCGCGCGGCCCGCGCTCGTGCCCGTCTGTCCCGGCAGCAGGGGCTCCCCACCGTCCGAGGGCAGGATTATGCCCTCGCGCGGCTCCTCGCCGTGTCCACTCTGCTTCACCGGGACTCCTGCTTATGGGGGAACTTCGGAATCGTCGGCTCACGCTACCGGGTCCCCCGAGCCCGGTGCCACGCAGCACAGGACTAGACCTGCGTCCCTGTGACCGCCGTAACAGATCCGGGCCCGTATGCGCTCTTCTGGCTCTCCTTTCACCGCCGATGCGTAAGTTTCCCGGACGTTCACACCCTCGTCGGCGCCCGTTTCACGCCGCCGCCTGGAGCTCAAGGCGCGCCCCGAACTCCCGTACCACCGGCTCCTCCCGGAAGGGTTCGAGGCGTTGTTGGAAGTCGTCGAGATACTCGGCGCCCCGGTTGGAGCGCAGGGTCTCCAGCAACTCCACCGCTTTGAGGCCGGTTTGGCAGGCCTGCTCGACCTCGCGCTGCTGCACCTGCGCGCTGGCGAGCAGGACGTAACCGATCGCGCGCCGGCGCGCCTTGGTCTCGGGAAGCCCGTCGAGGGACTCCTGCGCGCACCGGGCCGCCGCGTCGGCCTGGCCGAGGTCGCGGTGGCAGTGGGCCAACTCGTCGGCGAGGTAGGCCTCGTCGAAGTGTGCGATCCACGCCGGGTCGTCCCCGGAGGACGCGTCCGCCGCCTCCAGCGCGTGCACCGCCCGCCCCGACGCCGACTGCGCGGCCCGCGCGTCACCCATCAGCGCGTGCCCGCGCGCCTCCGCCGCGAAGAACATCGCCTCCGCGCGCGGTGTCACGCGACCACGCGCCCCTTCCTGCGCCGCCCGCGCCAACTGGGCGATCTCCCGCGGGTTTCCGAGCTGCGCGGCGAGGTGGCTCATGGACGCGGCGAGCACATAGCCGCCGTAACCGCGGTCGCCCGCCGCCTGCGCGAGCCGCAGCGCCTGGATGTAGTACCGCTGGGCCAGGCCCGGTTGCCCGGTGTCGACGGCCATGTAGCCGGCAAGCTCCGTCAACCGCGCGACCGCGGCGAACAGTTCACGACCGACGGCCTCCCGGTACGACCCGGCGAGGAGTCCGGAGACCACGCTGTTGAGGTAGTGCACGACGACCGGGCGCACATGCCCGCTGCCGTACTGGTGGTCGAGGTCCGTGAGGGCCTGGGTCATCGCGCGCACGGCGGCCACGTCCGACTGCCCGACCCGGGGGCCGGAGGCGCGCGCCACTTGTGAATCCGGTGAGGAAATGAGCCAGTCGCGGCTGGGTTCGACCAGCGCGGAGGCGGCGACGGAGGAGCCGGACAGGAAGTCCCGGCGGCCCACGTCACTGCGCCACAGCTCACACACCTGCTCGATGGCGCCCAGTACCGTCGGCGAGAACTGGAGGCCCACACCCGAGGCGAGGTTCTTGCCGTTGGCCATGCCGATCTCGTCGATCGTGACCGTACGGCCGAGCTTGCGGCCCAGTGCCTCCGCGATGATCGCGGGTGCCCGGCCCCGCGGCTGCTGTCCGCGCAGCCAACGGGCCACGGACGTCTTGTCGTAGCGCAGATCGAGGCCGTGCTCCGCGCCGCACATGTTGACGCGGCGGGCGAGCCCGGCGTTCGAGCACCCCGCCTCCTGGATGAGCGCCTGCAGCCGTTCGTTCGGCTGCCGCGCGACAAGCGGCCTTGCGGCCATTGGCGTACCCCCTGTGGCTGCGGTGCCTGCCCACGCACCGAGTTGACGTGTCTTCCCTTCGCCGGGGCCCGTCGTTGTGAACGATGTCGCGGAACGACATCGGTGTGAACGAAAAGTTCCGGCCGTGAAGATCAATGCCCCGCCAGGACGGCTAAAATGCGAGGCATGCGAGGATTGCCGGGGTAAAGGCGGAAGCCGACCCCGTTTGTGCGTACCCAGCCCACGCCCCGGTTCCTCCCGCGCGCCCCCACACGTGCATCCATGCGCCCCAGATGCCGAATCAATGCTCCTCCCCCGCGCGCGCTACAGCCGTAACCCGAGGTGGGCGCGGGAGTTGTGTTGAGCGTGGAAGAGACGATCGTCGGCAACGAAGCCGCCCAGATTCCGAAGCAGCGAGGCGAATCGCTGCTGGAGACAGCCGTACGATACGCCGAGGAGCGCCACTGGGACGTCTTCCCCGGCACTTGGCTGGAAGCCGTCGACGGGGTGCAGCGCTGCTCCTGCGGCGACGCCGCGTGCGCCGTGCCCGGTGCGCATCCCTCGCGGGACGACTGGGCGACGCAGGCCACCGGCAGTGCGACCGTCGCGCGCCGGTTGTGGCAGAAGCTGCCGTCGGCTTCGATCCTGCTGCCTACGGGGCGTACGTTCGACGCGATCTCCGTACGGGACACCGCGGGGTTCCTCGCGCTGGCCCGCATGGAGCGCATGGAGTTGACGCTGGGTCCCGTGACGTTGACGCCGGATCGTCGGATGCACTTCTTCGTGCTGCCGGGGGCTGCGGCGAAGGTGCCGGATCTGGTGCGGCGGTTGGGGTGGGCGCCTACCTCGCTGGATCTCGTGGTGCTGGGAGAGGGTTCGTTCGTTGCGGCGCCTCCGACCCGGTACGGGTCTTCTGGGGCCGTGCAGTGGGCTTGTCGGCCCACTGCGGCCAATCGGTGGTTGCCGGATGCCGAGGAGTTGATCTCGCCGCTTGCCTATGCGTGCGGGCGGGATCGGTAGCTTGCGCCCCTAGGGTTGGCGTCTATGACGTCGGCTGTGAGTGTGCGTGGGCTCTGGAAGCGGTTTGGGCAGCAGGTTGCCGTTGCCGGCATTGATCTGGAGCTGCCCGCCGGTCAGTTCATCGGGCTTGTCGGGCCCAATGGGGCCGGGAAGACCACCACGCTCTCCATGGTGACCGGGCTTCTGCGGCCCGATCAGGGGGCCGTGTCGGTCGTCGGGCACGACGTGTGGCAGGACCCCGTGGCCGTCAAGGCGCGGATCGGGGTCCTGCCCGAGGGGCTGCGGCTGTTCGAGCGGCTGTCCGGGCGTGAACTGCTCGGCTACAGCGGGCGGTTGCGCGGACTGCCCGGTGCCGAGGTGGACAAGCGGGCCGGGCAGCTGCTCGATGTGCTGGATCTCGCGGGGGCCCAGCACAAGCTCGTCGTCGACTACTCGACCGGCATGCGCAAGAAGATCGGGCTCGCCGCGGCCCTGCTGCACAATCCCGAAGTCCTGTTCCTGGACGAGCCGTTCGAGGGTGTCGACCCGGTCTCCGCGCAGATCATCCGGGGCGTCCTGGAGCGGTACACCGCCTCCGGCGCCACCGTCGTCTTCTCCTCGCACGTCATGGAGCTCGTCGAGTCGCTGTGCGACTGGGTCGCCGTCATGGCCGCCGGACGGATCCGGGCCCACGGGCCGCTCGACGCGGTGCGCGGTTCCGCGCCCTCGCTCCAGCACGCGTTCCTCGAACTCGTCGGGGCACAGGGCCGGGACGCCGGTGCCGACCTCGACTGGCTGGGCGGCGGGGCGCGATGACTCCGGCGGACATGACTCCGGCCGCAATGACTCCGGCCGCAACGACGGACGTGACCTCCGTCGTCGTACGACTGAAGCTGTCGCTGTTGCGCAACGGGCTGCGGCAGTCGACCGAGCGGCAGACCGTGTACATCGTCACGGCCGTCGTCGTCCTGATCGTCTCCGTGCTCCAGATGCTCGGGATGATCGCGCTGCGCGGCAACACGCACGCCGCTTCCGTGGCCGTCCCGTTGGCGCTGGTGCTCGCGGTGGGGTGGGCGGTGATGCCGCTGTTCTTCCCGGGCGGCGACGAGACGCTCGACCCGACCCGCCTGGTGATGCTCCCGCTGCGGCCCCGGCCGTTGGTGCGGGCGCTGTTGGTGGCCTCGCTGGTGGGCGTAGGGCCGGTGTTCACGCTCTGCCTGCTCGTCGGATCCGTGATCGCGGTCGCGCACGGCTTCGTCGCGTACGTCGTCTCGGTCGTCGGGGTCGTGCTCGCGCTGCTGGTCTGCGTGGCCCTCGCGCGGGCCGTCGCCACCGCCAACACCCGGCTGCTGACCAGCCGCAAGGGCCGTGACCTCGCGGTGCTGAGCGGACTGGTGATCGCGATCGGGGCGCAGGTCGTCAACTTCGGTGCGCAGAAGCTCGGTTCGGGCGGACTGGGGCAACTCGACGGTCCCGCCGAGGTGTTGCGGTGGGTGCCGCCCGCGTCGGCGATCGGCGCGGTCGACTCGGCGAGCGAGGGGTCGTACGGCGTCGCGCTCCTCCAACTCGCCCTGTCCGCCGCCGCTTTGGCGGGCCTGATCGGGCTCTGGACCCGGCATCTGACCCGGCTGATGGCCTCGCCCGACGGCTCCACACTGCCCTCCGCCGAGGGCGCCGCCCGGGAGCGGGCCTCGACCGGACTCGCCCGGCTGCTGCCTCCCGGGCGCACCGGCACGGTCATGGAACGCAGCCTGCGCTATGTGTGGCGCGACCCCAAGACCAAGGCGGCGTGGGTGACTTCGCTGGCGATCGGGCTGATCGTGCCGGTGTTCAACGCGGTGCAGGGCACGGGGTCGATCTACTTCTCGTGCTTCGCGGCGGGGATGCTCGGGGTGCAGATGTACAACCAGTTCGGGCAGGACACGTCCGCGTTCTGGATGGTCGCGACGACGATCTCCTCGACCCGGGACGCGTACGTCGAACTCCGGGCCCGCGCACTGGCGTTGCTGGTGATCACCCTGCCGTACGCCACCCTCGTCACCGTCCTGACGACCGCGCTGGTCGACGACTGGCCCAAGCTGCCCGAGGTGCTCGGTCTGTCCTTCGCGCTGCTCGGCGCGATGCTGGCGACCGGGGCGTGGACGTCGGCCCGCTTCCCCTACTCGATCCCCTCCGAGGGCTACAAGAACGTGGCGCCGGGCCAGTCGGGCCTCGCCGCCGCGGCCGTGGTCGGCGGCATGGTCTCGGCCGCGCTGCTCTGCGCCCCGGTGATCGCCCTGACGATCTGGGCGAACGTCAGCAGGGACGGGGAGCAGTGGAGCCGGCTGCTGCTGCCGGTAGGCGCGGTGTACGGGGCGGTGGTGACGGTGGCGGGGCTGCGGCTGGCCGCGCCACGGACGGCTCGGCAGCTGCCGGAGATCCTGCTGGCGGTCAGCAAGGGGTGACGCGGCCGACCCCGCGACGCCCCGCGTCAGTCCCGGCCCACCCCGTCCGCACCCTCTGCCCCGTCCACGCCCTCCGCCCCGTCCGCACCCTCCAGTCCGTCCAGGAACGGCTCTATCGCCGCGCGCCACGCCTCCGGCTGGTCGTAGTGGACGAGGTGGCCCGCGTCGGCGACCTCCGCGTACTCGCCGCGGGGCAGGACACGGACCATCTCCTGGGCCTCGGCGCGGCCGAGTTCGCCGTCGAGGCCGCGGACGACCAGGGCGGGGCACCGCACCTGGGTGAGTTCCTCCCAGTGGGCGTCGTAGACCCAGGTCTCGCGGGACTGGAGCATCTGCTCGGGGTCGAAGACGGGCCGCCAGCCGTCGGGGGACTCGGCCATCACCTCGACGTAGAACTCCCCGCGGGCCGCGTTGGGCCGCTCCACCCAGGGGTCGTCCTCGCCGAACCACTTGCGTACGTCGGCGAGGGTGGCGAAGGGCACGGGCCAGGACTTGAACCACTCGCCCCACTCCCGCTGCGAGGCCGAGCCGAGCGCGGAGGCCCGCATGTCGCAGATGATCACCCCGCGGACCAGGTCGGGGCGGCGGGCGGCGAGCTGCCAGGCGGTCAGGGCGCCCATCGCGTGTCCGATGAGGACGACCGGGGCGAGGTCCAGCTGTTCGAGTGCGGCTTCGGCGTCCTCGACGTACGCGTCACGGGTGAAGGAGGCCCGCGGGGGCTTGTCGCTCTGGCCGTGTCCGCGCTGGTCGAGCGCGACGGCGCGGTACCGCTCGGAGAGCCAGCGGGCGGTGGACGCCCAGTGCGAGGCGCGGCCCATCAGGCCGTGGAGTAACAGCACCCCGGGAGATCGTTTCTCCGCCACGGTCGCCGTCGGGTCGGACTTGGGAGGGTCACCGAACTCCCAGGCCGCGAGACGTACACCGCCCGCTCCGGTCACGTCGATGCGCCGCGCCATTGGCACCCCCCTAGCTCCGCTCGGACCGCTCGCTCCCGCGCGAGCCGCCGGCCCTGTGAACCGCGTCCTGACTGCCGTGCCTGTCGGTCTGTCCCGTCTGTCGCGTCGTACCTTCTCTGCCCTGTGCAGCGCACGTCACGTGCGTCCCGTCACTCGCAGACTATCGAATACGCATTCGAAAATGGCCTCTCGGCCGCCAACACCCCTCGTTCGAGTGACCTCCCTCAAGGAATGATCGCCGCTGCCGAGGGGAGATCTTCACCGGGAGGCGGACCGCTCGGGGAAACCGGTCCGAGGGGAATGACCCTGAGAGCTCGGGGCTCCGGGTCAGCACAGGGGAGGACAGGCCCCGGCATCGCAAGGTGCCGGGGCCATCCCCATGACCTCTGCGTTCCAAGCCCCCACGCCCACGGCACATCCGCCCGCCCCCTCAGGTCATATGCCTCACGCGACAGCCTGGCACGGGAAGCGTCGAAGCGCTGCGATTCCGCACAGTGAATCTTCACTCCGGCGGAACCCGGAAACGCCACAACCACCCCACCGACCACAGGACTTGATCCCCCGTCCCCGGTGGTGAAGCGCTACGACAGACCCCGGCGCCGCCCCCGGCGCCCGCTCAGCGCTTCGCCACGCTTCAGCGCTTCGCCACGAACACATGCGAGGCGACGTCCGCCTCCAGCTCCGCCGCCTCGCCGCCGCTGCCCACCAGCACCCCGCCGGCCGACTCCGTCACGCTCACCACCGAACCGGGCTGCACACCCGCCCGGCGCAGCGTGTACATCAACTGCGCGTCCGTCTGGATCGGCTCGCCGATCCGGCGTACGACGACCGTCTTGCCGTCCAGACCCGGGTCCAGGTCGGCCAGCGAGACCATGCCCTCGTCCAGGAACGGGTCGGCGCCGTCCTTCTCGCCCAGCTCCTCAAGGCCCGGGATCGGGTTGCCGTACGGCGACTCGGTGGGGTGGCGCAGCAGCTCCAGGACGCGGCGCTCCACGGCCTCGCTCATCACGTGCTCCCAGCGACACGCCTCCGCGTGGACCTGCTCCCACTCCAGGCCGATCACGTCGACCAGGAGGCACTCGGCGAGGCGGTGCTTGCGCATCACGCGCGTGGCCAGCCGGCGGCCCTCGTCCGTCAGCTCCAGGTGGCGGTCGCTGGCGACGGACACCAGGCCGTCGCGCTCCATGCGCGCCACGGTCTGGCTGACCGTCGGTCCGCTCTGGTCCAGCCGCTCGGCGATCCGGGCGCGCATGGGGACCACACCTTCCTCCTCCAGCTCGAGGATGGTGCGGAGATACATCTCCGTGGTGTCGATCAGTCCGGACATACGTGCCCCTTGATGAGATCTGCCGGAAGCACGACAAGCTTCGCGGCGCGTGCGCTGGCCCTGACGTCAATTCTGCCGGATACCACTGACAAGCGTGCCGCGCCGTTGAAACCAAGGGGTTACGGACGACCCCACGGCCACCTCGACGCCCCCTGGGGGCCGTATTGACATCCCACTGGTCCAGACCGCACGGTGATCCGCGACACGGCGCGCCACCGCGCCACACGGCCGCGAAGGGGTTGGGTTTCCGCATGGGTGCGACGAGCGGTGCAGACGACGGCAGGCTGTCCGACCGGTTCCTCGACGCGGCGATCGGGCTGCTGGCGCGGGTCCGGGACGAGGAGGCCGACGCGGTCGCCGCGGCCGGGGCGCTGCTCGCCGACACCGTCGCCGACGGGGGCCGGCTCTTCGCCTTCGGCGCCGGACACTCCTCGCTCGCCGCGCAGGACCTCGTCTACCGGGCCGGCGGACTCGCCCTGATGAACCTGCTCGCCGTCCCCGGCGCGGTCGGCGTCGACGTCATGCCGGCGACGCTCGGCTCCGCCCTGGAGCGCGTCGACGGCCTCGCGAGCGCGGTCCTCGCCACGTCACCGCTCCGCGCGGGCGACGCGCTGGTGATCATCTCCCTCTCCGGCCGCAACGCGCTCCCCGTCGAGATGGCGATGACGGCACGCGCGCGTGGCGTGAAGGTCATCGGTGTCACATCGGTGGCGTACACCAGGGAGACGAAGCCGCGGCACTCCTCGGGCACGTTCCTCAAGGACCACTGCGACGTCGTCCTCGACTCCAAGATCGCCGTCGGCGACGCGGAACTCACCCTCGACACGATCCCGGCGCCCTTCGCCCCCGCGTCGACCGTGGTGACCTCGGCGATCCTCCAGTCGGTCATGGCGGAGGCGGCCGGGAACCTGGCGTCGCGCGGCATCGAGCCGCCGCTGCTGCGCTCGGGCAACGTGGACGGCGGCCTCGCCTGGAACGACCAGGTGTTCGAACAGTACGCGGACCGGATCTTCTACCAGCAGGGCTAGGTCAATCGGGGGCGGAGCGGGCAGTCCTACGGCCGGTCGGGGACGGAGCGTGCCACGCCCCTCCTCCGACCTGCGGCCTGCCGCGCCCACCCCGCACACCCCCGCTCACCCGCACCGATCAGCGACGCCCCTCGCGGCCGGCCCGATCCGCCCGGACATGCCCTAACGGGACTCCCCCGCCAGCCCCGCCAGATCCAGCGCCGCCGCGATCCGTACCGCCACATCCTCGGCGTACACCGCGTCGGTCCGTTCGAACTGGCTCCTGCCGGACCCCCGCAGGAACGTCACCACGCCCAGCGTCCGGCCCCGGCTGCGCAGTACCGCACACAGCGCGTGCACCACGTCCGGCGGCCACTGGCGGGCCACCGCCCACTCGCGGGCCCGCTCCCCGGACACCGTCCCCACGCTCGCCCGTACCGACCCGGCCCGGTCCACGCACTGCAGCGCCGGATGGCCCTCGCCGTACCGCACGGGCAGCCCCGCGGCCCCCGCCGGCAGGCTCGGCCCCGGTCCGCCGGACGGCGTCGCGGCGACCCGCACCAGCCGTACCGGCCCCGACGCCTCCCCGTCCGCCAGCGCACCGCCCGCCACCCGGTCGATCACCGCGTGATCGGCGAACCCGGCCAGCGCGAAGTCCAGATGGACGACGGCCGCCTCGGCCGGGTCCTCGCACTCCGCCGCCGCCCGGGCCGCCCGGTGCAGCTGGTTGGTCCTGAACCGCAGCAGCGAGGCCTCCTGCTCGCTCTGCTTGGCCTCGGTGACGTCCTGGAACAGCCACCCCACACCCAGCGGAACCGGCTCCTCCGCGAGCGGCGAGGCCAGCCGTACGAATCCGCACCGCCAGCACCGCCGCTTCTCGCCGTCCGGCGTGCGCACCCCGACCCAGATCTCCGCGGGCGCGGGCGGCGCGCCCTCGGCCAGCACATGGGTCAGCGCGCTCTCCAGCTCCTCCACGCCCTGTCCGAGCAGCTCCCCGAGGGGCCGCCCCAGCACGGACGTACGCCCGATGCCGAGCGACCGCGCCGCGTGCGCGTTCACCACGGCGGGCCGCAGATCGGCGTCGACCAGCACGACACCCCACGACGCGTCCTCGAACAGCGCCTCGCTGAGCGCGATCGACCGCTCCAGGTCGATCTGCGCGTGCACCTCGCTGAAGGCGCAGTACACCCCGGCGGGCTTCCCGTCGGGCCCGCGTACGGCCGCGGACTGCGTGCGTACGAGGACCCGCCCGCCGTCCTTGGTCAGCAGCGCGAACTCGTGGACCTGCCGGCCGGGAGCCCGCATGGCGGACAGCAGCCGCCCCTCGACCTCCTCGGCGTCCGCGGGCCGTACGGCCCATCCCGCGAACCCGTGCCGCCCCACCGCCTCCGCGGCGGTCCAGCCGAGAATCCGCTCCGCCTCGCGGTTCCAGTGGGTGACGACGCCGTCGGCGTCGAAGGCGCACAGCGCCGCGTCCATCCCGTCGAGGAGGGCGGCAAGGAGATCCGAACCGCCGCCGGAGCCCTCCGGGCCGTCCGGGCCCTCGGGCCCGGGTCCGTCCGGCCCCAGTTCGTCGGTGGTCCCACTACGCCGGGAAGCACTCACCTGGACCCCCTGCCGGCTGCTTCGCTCACTAACAATCATTCAACTCGAACGTGACGCAGCACACACCGGGTTCCCGCAAGATTGAAGGAATCGTTGTACGCCGGAAACGCGCCACGCGCCTGTCATCGGCCCCCGGCGGCCCGGAGCCGCAGATCGATCCAGACGTCGGACTCACCGTCCAGCGTGTACCGATCGACCTCGACGAACCCACGCGCCTCCGCGAACCGCACCCCGTCCTCATTGACGGCCAGCACACACGTCTCGATCACCTCGGCCCCGAGCGCGAGCGCATGATCAAGACCCTTCTCATACAGAGCCCCACCGAAACCCCGCCCCCGGAACTCGGGCAGCACACGCGCGATCACGGTGGCGACCCCTGCCTCCGGCGGCCGCACGGTGGAACACCCGACGAGCACGTCATCCAGATAGCCATTGACCAGCCGATACCGCCCGACCCGCTCCCGCACGTCCTCGATCGACATGGCAGCAGGCGGCACGACCACGTTGTGCACGTGCCGCCACTGCTCGGCCATCGCATCCCCTACGACCGCCTCGATCCGCAACTCACCCATGCCGGGAACGCTAGGCGATCACCGAAATCCCCGGTGGGCGTCCTTTGAAAAAAGTGGTTGATCGTACGCCGACCCGTTTCTTAGGGTGTGGGCACACGAGAAGGGAGGTGGTTCGGCAGATGTATGAATACCGGACGCGTGAGGTGACTGCGGGCTAGCGGCTCGCCACCACACTCAGTGCGGTGCCGGACCAGTACGCGAACGACGCGTGCAGCCGGCCCAATCCCAGCAGTCACCCGACCCACGAGCTCGCCGGTACGTCCGGCCGGCTTCCCGCCGCGAGGCGGGGACCCGAGCTCGTGGGTCGTCTGCGTTTGGGGGGCTTTCAGGCCGCCTTGGTCGTGCCGCCGTCGATGACGTAGTTCGCGCCGGTGATGTTGCCCGCCGCGTCCGACAGCAGGAAGGCGATCAGGGCCGCCACCTCTTCGGGTTCCGTCATACGGCCCGTCGTGACGTTCTGGGACGTCACCATCTGCTGGACGAACTCGGCGAGCGTCGTGCCGGACGCGGCGGCCCACCGGGCGACCTGGCCGTCGGGGTCCTGGTAGACGGACGTGCGGACCAGGCCGGGGGAGATCGTGTTCACGCGGACGCCCCGGGCGCCGAACTCCTCGGACAGGGACTTGCCGAGGGCGTTGAGCGCCGCCTTGGCCGAGCTCATGGCGACCGGGAAGCCGCCGGGGGTCAGGGCGAGGATGGACGAGACGTTGACGATCGCGCCCCGGCGTTCGATCAGGCTGGGCAGGGCCGCGCGGGTGGCGCGGACGGTGCTGAGGACGTTGATGTCGAACAGGTCGGCCCATTCGGTGTCGTCGACGTCGAGGAAGCCGACGGTCGCCCGGTCTCCGCCTCCCACGTTGTTGACCAGCAGGTCTATGCCGCCCAGTTCGGCGAGCGCGGTGTCGATGAGGGCGGTGACTCCTTCCGCGGTGCTCAGGTCCGCCGCGACGGTGTGCGCGCCGGTCTCCTTCAGTTCGGGTGTGACGGTGCGGGCGGCGCCGACGACGCGGACGCCTTCGTCGATGAGGGTGCGGACGGTGGCGAGTCCGATGCCGCGGCTCGCGCCGGTGACGACGGCGGTCTTGGCGGTGAGGTCGAGGTTCATGGCTTCACGTTAGCCTACATATGTAGGTTTTCCATCAGGTGCCTGTAAACCTTCATCTGTAGGCTTGAGGTGTGGAGAGCGGTAGGCTCGGGGAGATGACCACGGCAAACGACAGCAGCGCCCCGCCGGGCGACCGACGTGTGCGGCGCACGCGGGCGGCGCTGCAGCGCGCCCTGATCGGGCTCGTCGAGGAGCGGGAGCTCTCCCAGATCGGCGTCGCGGACGTCGTGGAGCGGGCGGAGGTGAGCCGCTCGACGTTCTACGACCACTACCGGGACGTACACGAACTGGCCGAGGCGGCTTCCACGTCGATGATCGACGACCTGATCGGGGTCGTCGTCGCCCTCGACCCTGCCCATCCGGCCGACCCGGACCCGTCCGGCCCCCCGGAGGACCCCGACCCCGCCCTGACGGCGTTCTTCGCGCACTTCGCCGAACACGCGGGCCTCTACCGCAGCCTCCTGGGCCCGACGGGAAGCGCGCGCGTCATCGAACACGTACGCCTGCGCACGACAGCGGCAGCACACGCCTCCGACCAACTCCCGGCCGCGGACAACACCCCGCACGACGTCCCCGCGGCCTTCGTCGCCGGCGCCCTGATCGGCGTGGCCACGGACTGGCTCCAGCGCGGCTGCCCGCAGACACCGACGGAAATGACCGTCCAGACGAAGCCACTCCTACGGGCGCTGGCGTCCGGCACATGAAAAAGGGGGCCCGAAGGCCCCGCTCTTTCAGGGGCGCCTCAGCCCGCGATCTCCCCGTAGCCCTCGATCTCCTGCGGGCCCCGTGTACCCGGTCCCACGTACCGCGCGGACGGGCGGACCAAGCGGCCCGTGCGCTTCTGTTCGAGGATGTGGGCCGACCAGCCCGCCGTGCGGGCGCAGGTGAACATCGAGGTGAACATGTGGGCCGGGACCTCGGCGAAGTCGAGGACGATCGCGGCCCAGAACTCGACGTTCGTGGCGAGGACTCGGTCGGGGCGGCGGGCGTGGAGTTCTGCGAGGGCCGCTTTTTCGAGGGCTTCGGCTACCTCGAAGCGGGGGGCGCCCAGTTCGCGGGCCGTGCGGCGGAGCACACGCGCGCGGGGGTCCTCGGCGCGGTACACCCGGTGGCCGAAGCCCATCAGGCGCTCCCCCTTGTCGAGGGCCTGCCTGACGTACGCCTCCGCGTCCCCGGTCCGCTCGATCTCCTCGATCATGCCGAGGACCCGGGAGGGCGCGCCGCCGTGGAGCGGTCCGGACATCGCCCCTACGGCCCCGGAGAGCGCCGCCGCGACGTCCGCCCCGGTGGAGGCGATCACGCGCGCGGTGAACGTGGACGCGTTCATGCCGTGTTCCGCGGCCGAGGTCCAGTACGCGTCGACCGCGGCGACGTGCTTGGGGTCGGGCTCACCGCGCCAGCGGATCATGAAGCGCTCGACGACGGACGCGGCCTTGTCGATCTCCCGCTGCGGCACCATCGGCTGTCCCTGGCCGCGGGCCGACTGGGCGACGTAGGAGAGCGCCATGACGGCGGCGCGGGC
This sequence comes from Streptomyces sp. NPDC047072, assembly GCF_040643855.1. Lineage (NCBI taxonomy): Bacteria > Bacillati > Actinomycetota > Actinomycetes > Kitasatosporales > Streptomycetaceae > Streptomyces > Streptomyces sp. NPDC047072. The sequence goes on from NZ_JBEYVC010000045.1 coordinate 18,529, forward strand.
GAGGTCGTCGCGGGCCGTCTCGGCATCGATGTCGAGGAGCGGCCTGAGGCCCCACACGGGGGCGAGCATGGCGAGCGCGGACTGGACGTCCACGCGGATGTCGCCGGAGTGGATGGGGAGCGGGAAGGGCTCGGCGGGCGGCAGGCCGGGGTTGAAGGCGCCGTCGACGAGCAGCCCCCAGACGTTGCCGAAGGAGACATGGCCGACCAGGTCCTCGATGTCGACGCCCCGGTACCGCAGGGCGCCGCCCTCCTTGTCCGGTTCGGCGATCTCCGTCTCGAACGCGACGATTCCTTCGAGGCCAGGTACGAAGGCGGGGTCAAAACCGGGGTCGGACATCAGGCGGCTCCTCATGATGTGTGCGACGGATGGCGCCGCGCCGGTGGATCCACGGCCGTGGGAAGCTCGCGGTCCTCGGGCGGTCGCTCCTGTGATGCTATCCCCGAGTGTCACCTTTGGGGAGTCTTGCGGCACTGAGTGCCACCACCCGTGGGAGACGGCTCCGATACGGCAAGATGACCGCGTGCCCGACGCAGACGCCGCTTCCCCCGCGCCCGATCCCGCCGCCATGCGCAAGCAGTACCGGGCGGAGGGCTTCGCCGAGACCGACCTGGCCGCCACGCCCGTGGAGCAGTTCGCGCGCTGGTTCAAGCAGGCGGCCGGTGAGGCGCACCTCTTCGAGCCGAACGCCATGGTGGTCTCCACCGTGGACGCCGACGGGCGGCCCTCCTCGCGCACGGTGCTGCTGAAGCAGTTCGACGAGCAGGGCTTCGTCTTCTACACGAACTACGACTCCCGCAAGGCGCGCGACCTCGCGGAGAACCCGTACGTCTCGCTGCTCTTCCCCTGGCATCCGATGGCCCGCCAGGTCATCGTGACGGGCCTGGCCCGGCGCACCGGGCGGGACGAGACCGCCGCGTACTTCCGCACCCGGCCGCACGGCTCCCAGCTGGGTGCCTGGGCCAGTGCGCAGTCCTCGGTGATCGCCACACGCGCGGAGGTGGACGCCGCCTACGCCGAACTGGCCGCGCGCTACCCGGAGGGCGAGCAGGTCCCCGTCCCGCCGAACTGGGGCGGCTTCCGGGTGGCCCCGCAGTCGGTGGAGTTCTGGCAGGGCCGCGAGAACCGCCTCCACGACCGGCTGCGGTACGTGGCGGAGCCGGACGGGAGCTGGCGGGTGGAGCGGCTCAGCCCTTGAGGCCCGAGGCCGACGGTCAGAGCTTGCCCCGGACGCGCACCACGCGGTGGCCGTCCAGGAGCCCGGCTATTCGGGCGCGGAACTCCGGCGACAGCGGCGGCCAGTTCCAGAAGACGAACCCCAGGTGGGCGGGGGCGAAGGAACCGTCCCAGGTCCACTCCGCGACCGGGACGGTCTCGGTGCAGGCCCGGGCACACGACAACGCCCGCGCCCGTCTTGTACCAGTCGCCGACCGCTGCCATGAAGGGCGCCGACGCCTCCTCGATGAACCGCCCGTCGGCGGATTCGAAGCGCGCGGTCGCGGTGCAGCGCGGGCAGTGGGCCGCCTCGGCCCCGCCGGGATCGGCGAAGACGTCCCGCTCGGTGTGGACGGCGAGCCCGTCCCCCGGGCCGTAGCGGATGTCCTCCGGTGCCACCGCCCGCCCCCAGCCGGGCCCGGCCAGATGCCCGAGCGGCCGGCCGTACACGCAGCCCGCGACCTCCTCTGCCTGCACGATGCCCTCCCCCACGAGCCACCCAACCATCCGCTCGGCAAGCCGCGCCGCGTCCCCGGCCCTCGCGTCGAGATCGACGACGCTCTCGAAGTAATCCCCCATGCCGAAACCGTAGCCCCCACCACTGACAACGGGCCGCGAGTTCAGTCCAGCGCCTCGTCCAGCAGTACGGCCCACTGCGCCACCACCCGCTCCCGGCGGGCCGTGTCGTCGGTGAGGAGGTTGGCGAGGCCGAGGCCGCGGGCCATGTCGAGGAGGCCCTGGACGGTCTCGCGGACGCCGGGGCGGGACTCGTCGGCGGCGAGAAGGTCCACGGCGATGCGGTGGGTCTCGCGGCCGACGCGGGCCTCCAGTTCGGTGACGCGGGAGCGGAGCTGGTCCTCGTCGGAGGCGGCGACCCACAGGTGCAGGGCGGCGCGGAACAGCGGGCCGGTGAAGAGGTCGACGAGGGCCGAGACGACGGCCCGGCGGTCGACGGTCGCGCCGCTCGCGTTCTGCGGGAACAGCGCGCGCAGGGCCGTGGAGCGCTCCTCGGCGACATACTCGACGGCCGCCGTGAAGAGGTCCTCGCGGGTCGGGAAGTGGTGCTGGGCGGCGCCCCGGGAGACCCCGGCGCGTTCGGCGACGACCGAGACGGTGGAGCCCGCCCAGCCGTGTTCGGCGAGGCAGGACACGGCGGCCTCCAGGAGCCGCTGCCGGGTGGCGCGGCTGCGGTCCTGCTTGGGCTCCTTCGGCTCCTTGGGCTGACCCGCCCGGCCGCCGATCGTGCTCACACCGCCCATGAAGGATCCCGTCGTTCGAGAAAGGCCGTCATGCCCTCGCGCGCGTGGGGCGAGGCGAACAGCCGGGCCGAGAGCGCGGTCAGGTCGGCCGCGTCCCGGTCGAAGGTCTCGAGAACCCTAGCCGTGAGCAGGCGTTTGGTCTCCGCCAGGGCCTCGGGGGACGATCGGCGAAAACCGTCCAGAACCGGTTCCAGTACGGCGTCCACGTCGTCGTCCGCCGCGGTCACCAGGCCGATTCGGGCCGCCTCGGCCGCGTCGAAGCGCTCGCCGGTGAGGTAGTACCGGGCGCTCGCGCGGGGGTCGACGCGGGGCAGGACCGTCAGGGAGATCACCGCGGGGGCGACCCCGATCCGTACCTCCGTGAAGGCGAAGCTCGACTCCGTGGACGCGGCCGCGATGTCGCAGGCGGCGAGCAGCCCGAGGCCGCCCGCGCGGACGTGGCCGGTGACGCGGGCGACGACGGGCTTGTCCAGGTCGACGATCCGGCGCAGGAGGCCGACCAGGGCGTCCGGGGGCGGCGGGTCGCGCAGGTCGGCGCCCGCCGAGAAGGTCGTGCCGGTGTGCGCCACCACGACCGCGCGGACGTCCGCGTCCTTGGCGCAGTCCGCCAGACCGGACGCCAGCTCCCCCACCAGCGCCGCCGACAGGGCGTTGCGGTTGTGCGGGGAGTCCAGGGTGAGGGTCTCGACGCCACGCGCGCGCGTGCGGCCGATCAGTGTCACGTGTGCTCCTTGAGCTGCCGTCGGAGGATCTTGCCGGAGGCGGCCCGGGGAACGCCGTCGATGAAGGTGACCTGACGGACCCGCTTGTAGGGGGCGACGCGTTCGGCGACGTACATCATGACGTCGCTCTCGGAAAGCTCACCCTGGCGGACGACATAGGCGTGCGGCACCTCGTTGCCCTCGTCGTTGTAGACGCCGATGACGGCCGCGTCGGCGATCCCCGGGTGGGTCAGGAGCAGCGCCTCCAGCTCCGCGGGCGCCACCTGGAAGCCCTTGTACTTGATGAGCTCCTTGACGCGGTCGACGACGAACAGCCAGCCGTCGGCGTCGGCCCGGCCGACGTCACCGGTGTGCAGCCAGCCGTCCGGGTCGATCATCGCGGCGGTGGCGTCGGGGCGGCCGAGGTAGCCCTTCATGACCTGCGGGCCCCGGATGAGGATCTCGCCGGCCTCGCCGACGCCGAGGTCCTTGTCGGGGTCGTCCAGGGACACGATCCGCATCTCGGTGCCGGCGATGAGCTTGCCGACGGTGCCGGGAGGCGCGTCGTGCATCGCGGCCAGGGGGACGATGTGGGTGCCGGGCGAGAGTTCCGTCATGCCGTACGCCTGTCCCACGGGCGGCAGGCCCAGGCGGCGCGAGCAGGCCGCCGCGAGGCCGGCGTCCAGCGGGGCGGCGGCGCTGATCACGTACTTCAGGGACGACAGGTCGTACTGCTCGACCAGCGGGTGCTTGGCGAGGGCGAGGACGATCGGCGGGGCGACGTACAGGCCGGTGATGCGGTGGTTCTGGATGGCCGCGAGGAAGGTCTCCAGCTCGAAGCGGGGCAGGACGACCACGGTGGTGCCGAGCCTGAGCGGCGCGTTCATCAGGGCGGTGAGGCCGTAGATGTGGAAGAACGGCAGCACGGCGAGGATGCGCTCGCCGGGGCCCGCGGCCACCATCGGTTCGAGCTGGGCGAGGTTGGTGGCGATCTGCCGGTGGGTGAGCATCACGCCCTTGGGGATGCCGGTGGTCCCCGAGGAGTACGGCAGCGCCGCGACGTCCGTCGCCGGGTCGAGGTCGACGACCGGCTCGGGGGCCGTCGAGGCCAGCATGTCGATCAGGGAGCGGTGGCCGGGGGCACTGTCGCAGACGAAGATCTCCCGTACCCCGCCCGCGAGTTCGGCGGCCCGGCGGGCCGTCTCCAGGAGCGGGGAGACGGTGACGATCCAGCGGGCGGCCGAGTCGGTGAGCTGCTTGGCGAACTCCTCCGGGGTGGCGAGCGGGTGCACGGTCGTGACGGAGGCGCCCGCGCGCGTGGCCGCGTAGAACGCGGTCGGGAAGGCGACCGTGTTGGGGCTGTGCAGCGCGAGCACGTCCCCCTTCGCGACCCCCGCCTCGGCGAGACCGGCGGCCACCCGCCGGTGGAACGAGTCGAGTTGGCCGTACGTGAGGGTGGTGCCGTCGACGCCGTCGACCAGCGCGGGCAGCTCGCCGAACTCGGCGGCGCGGCCCAACACGGCGTCGTGGATGGGGAGTTCTACGGGCGGGACATCCGCGTACTCGCTGCGGAACACGGTTCCTCCAAGAGCGCCTAGTACGACTTGGGCAGGCCCAGGGTCTGGTGGGAGACGTAGTTGAGAATCATCTCCCTGCTCACCGGGGCGATACGAGCCACGCGCGAGGCCGTTATCAGCGAGGCGATCCCGAACTCGCGGGTGAGGCCGTTGCCGCCGAGGGTGTGGACGGCCTGGTCCACGGCCTTCACACAGGCCTCCCCGGCCGCGTACTTCGCCATGTTGGCGGCCTCTCCGGCTCCCGCGTCGTCGCCGGCGTCGTAGAGGTGCGCCGCCTTCTGCATCATCAGACGGGCCAGTTCGAGGTCGATGTGGGCCTGGGCGAGGGGGTGGGCGATCGCCTGGTGGGCACCGATGGGGGTGTTCCAGACCGTGCGCTCGCGGGCGTACGTGATCGCCTGGGAGAGGGCGTAGCGGCCCATGCCGATCGCGAAGGCGGCCGTCATGATGCGTTCGGGGTTGAGGCCGGCGAAGAGTTGCAGGAGGCCTGCGTCCTCGTCTCCCACGAGGGCTTCGGCGGGGAGTCGTACGTCGTCGAGGGTCAGCTCGAACTGCTTCTCCACGGCGTTGAGTTCCATGTCGATCTGACGGCGGGCGAAGCCGGGGGCGTCCCTCGGGACGATGAAGAGGCAGGGCTTGAGGCGGCCGGTGCGGGAGTCCTCGGTGCGGCCGACTATGAGGGTGGCGTCTGCCAGGTCTACTCCGGAGACGAAGACTTTGCGGCCGGTGAGTAGCCAGTCGTCTCCGTCGCGGTGGGCCGTCGTGGTGATGCGGTGGGAGTTGGAGCCGGCGTCTGGTTCCGTGATGCCGAAGGCCATGGTGCGGGTGCCGTCCGCCAACGCCGGTAGCCACTCCTGCTTTTGGGCGTCTGTGCCGAAGCGGGCGATCACTGTGCCGCAGATCGCCGGGGAGACGATCATCATCAGGAGGGGGCAGCCTGCTGCCCCCAACTCCTCCAGGACTATGGAGAGTTCGGCTATTCCGCCGCCGCCTCCGCCGTATTCCTCCGGGAGGTTGACGCCTAGGTAGCCGAGTTTTGCGGCTTCTGACCAGAGTTGCTCTCGGTCGTAGGTGCGGCCGTGGCGTTTGCCGAGGGCGGCTACGGCTTGCCTCAGAGACTTGTGCTCTTCGGTTTCGATCGTGGGCATGTGGCTCCTTCGTGGGGGCTGGTCGCGCAGTTCCCCGCGCCCCTAGGTGGGTTCGACGACTGCCAATAGAGAGGCGACCGTTACCTGTTGGCCAGGCACTACCTCCCATGCGCTGAGCGTTCCCGCATGCGGGGCTGTGATCTTGTGTTCCATCTTCATTGCCTCCAGCCAGAGCAGTGGCTGGCCCGCCTCCACTGTGGCTCCCACCGTCAAGCCCTCCGCCACCCTGACCACCGTTCCCGGCATGGGGGCCAGCAGGGAGCCCGGGGCGTGTTGGGTCGTGGGGTCGGGGAAGCGGGGGAGGGACCTCAGTGCTGTGGTGTTGACGTAGACCTCGTCGCCGTAGCGGGAGACCGTGAACTTGCGTTGTACGCCTGCCACTTCGAGTACGACCGAGCCCGCGTCCGTGTGGATCACGCGGACCCCGTCCGCCTCCAGGCCCGTCCGGGTCCACCGGTAGTGGACCTCGTGTTCCTCGCCCGCCATCTCGTAGCGCCTCAGCTGGGGCTGGGACGGGACATTGCGCCAACCGCCGAATCCGGGGCGGGAGTTGGCGCTCGCGTCGGCGAGGGCTGCCGCCAGGGGGGCGTACTCCTCCGAGACGGGATCGGTGAGTTCGGTCAGGTGGCGGTCGTAGAAGGCCGTGTCCATGCGGCCGGAGACGAACTCCTCGTGGTGCAGGGAGCGGACCAGGAGGTCGCGGTTGGTTGTCGGGCCGTGGAGGGTCGCCCCCCGCAACGCGCCCGCCAGTTTGCGGATCGCCTCCTCGCGTGTGGGGGCGTACGCGACCACCTTGGCCAGCATCGGGTCGTAGTGGACGCCGATCTCGTCGCCGTCCTCGTAGCCCGTGTCCAGGCGGACGGACGGGGGCAGGGCCAGGCGGTGCAGGGTGCCGGTCTGCGGGGACCAGTCACGGGAAGGGTCCTCGGCGTAGAGGCGGGCCTCGACGGCGTGGCCGTGCGCGGGTGGCGGCTCGGCGTCCAGCGTCCGGCCCTCCGCGATCCTGATCTGCTCGGCCACCAGGTCGAGGCCGAACACCGCCTCGGTCACCGGGTGTTCGACCTGGAGGCGGGTGTTCATCTCCAGGAAGTGGGCGCGACCGTCGGCGACCAGGTACTCGACCGTGCCCGCGCCGACGTAGCGCACCGCGCGGGCGGCGCGTACGGACAGGATGCGCAGTTCCTCCGTGAGGTCCGCGGAGAGGCCGGGGGCCGGGGCCTCCTCGACGACCTTCTGGTGGCGGCGCTGGAGGGAGCAGTCGCGGGTGCCGAGGGCCCAGACCGTGCCGTGGGCGTCGGCGAGGATCTGCACCTCGACGTGGCGGCCGTTCTCGATGTACGGCTCGACGAAGACCTCGCCGTCGCCGAAGGCGCTCGCCGCCTCGGCGCGGGCGCCCTCCAGGGCGGCGGGCAGCTCGTCGAGGCGGCGCACGATCCGCATTCCGCGCCCGCCGCCGCCCGCGGCCGCCTTCACCAGGACCGGGAGGTCGGTCTCCGTGACCGCGTGGAGGGGCTTGAGGCCCATCAGTTCCTTGGCGCGCGTCTTGGACGCCATCGCCTCGATCGCCTCGGGGGGCGGGCCGATCCAGGTCAGGCCCGCGTCGAGGACGGCCCGCGCGAAGTCCGCGTTCTCGGAGAGGAAGCCGTAGCCGGGGTGCACGGCGTCCGCGCCGGCGTCCAGGGCGGCCTTCACGACCAGGTCGGCGCGCAGGTAGGTGTCGGCGGGGGCCGACCCGGGCAGTCGTACCGCCGCGTCGGCCACGCGCGCGTGGCGGGCGTTCGCGTCGGCGTCCGAGTGCACGGCGACCGTCCGGATTCCCAACTCACGGCAAGTACGGAAGACACGGCACGCGATCTCGCCACGGTTGGCGACCAGAACGGATCCGATCACGAAGGATTCTCTTTCCACTAGATCACCGCAACCATCAATTGAGGAACCACGACGGCGAGCAACCAGGTCCGCGAGAGCGGCGGCGGTTTAGCCGCAAAGAGGGGCCCCTCACATCCGGAAGACGCCGAAGCCACCGCGTGCGCCCTCGTAGGGCGCCGTGTGGAGGGCGGACAGGCACAGGCCGAGGACGGTCCGGGTGTCGCGCGGGTCGATGACGCCGTCGTCGTAGAGCCGCCCGGACAGGAACATCGGCAGCGACTCGGACTCGATCTGCTGCTCCACCATCGCGCGCAGCGCCGCGTCGCCCTCTTCGTCGTACGGCAGTCCCCTGGCGGCCGCCGACTGGCGGGCCACGATGGAGAGCACGCCGGCGAGCTGCTGCGGGCCCATGACGGCCGACTTGGCGCTGGGCCAGGCGAAGAGGAAGCGGGGGTCGTAGGCGCGGCCGCACATGCCGTAGTGCCCGGCGCCGTAGGAGGCGCCCATGAGCACGGAGAGGTGCGGGACCCGGGAGTTGGAGACGGCGTTGATCATCATCGCGCCGTGCTTGATGATGCCGCCCTGCTCGTACTCCCTGCCGACCATGTAGCCGGTGGTGTTGTGCAGGAAGAGCAGCGGGATGTCCCGCTGGTTGGCCAACTGGATGAACTGGGCGGCCTTTTGGGACTCCTCGGAGAACAGGACCCCCTGGGCGTTGGCCAGGATGCCGACCGGGTAGCCGTGCAGGGCGGCCCAGCCGGTGGCGAGGCTGCTCCCGTACAGCGGCTTGAACTCGTCGAAGTCGGAGGCGTCGACGATCCGGGCGATGACCTCGCGCGGGTCGAAGGGCACCTTGAGGTCGCCGGGGACGATCCCGAGGAGTTCCTCCTCGGCGTACTTGGGCGGCTCGGCGAAGCCCGGATCGGCGTACGCCTTGCGGTGGTTGAGGCGGGCCACGACCCGCCGCGCCTGCCGCAGCGCGTCCTGTTCGTCCACGGCGAAGTAGTCGGCGAGACCCGACACGCGCGCGTGCATCTCGGCGCCGCCGAGGGACTCGTCGTCGCTCTCCTCACCGGTGGCCATCTTCACCAGGGGCGGACCGCCGAGGAAGACCTTCGCGCGCTCCTTGACCATGATGACGTGGTCGGACATGCCGGGGATGTAGGCGCCCCCGGCCGTGGAGTTGCCGAAGACGACGGCGACGGTGGGGACCCCGGCGGCCGAAAGCCGGGTCAGATCACGGAAGATGGCGCCGCCGGGGATGAAGATCTCCTTCTGCGACGGCAGATCGGCACCTCCCGACTCCACCAGGCTGATGCAGGGCAGCCGGTTGGCGAGCGCGATGTCGTTCGCCCGCAGGGCCTTCTTCAGCGACCAGGGATTGCTCGCACCGCCGCGCACGGTCGGGTCGTTGGCGGTGATCAGGCACTCCACGCCCGCCACCACCCCGATCCCGGTGACCAGCGAGGCGCCGACCGTGTAGTCGCTCCCCCAGGCCGCCAGCGGGGACAGTTCCAGGAAGGGCGTGTCGGGGTCGAGGAGCAGCTCGATCCGTTCACGGGCGAGCAACTTGCCGCGTTTCCGGTGCCGTTGGACGTACTTCTCGCCACCGCCCGCCAGCGCCTTGGCGTGTTCGGCGGTCAGCTCGTCGAGCTTGGCGAGCATGGCCTCGCGGTTGGCCCGGTAGTCCGAACCCGCCGTGTCCAGGGCGGAGTTGATGACGGTCACAGCAGGGCCTCCGGGATGTCCAGGTGGCGGGAGCGCAGCCATTCGCCGAGGGCCTTGGCCTGCGGGTCGAAGCGGTGCCGGGCGGCGACGCCCTCGCCGAGGATCCCCTCGACGACGAAGTTGAGGGCGCGGAGGTTGGGCAGCGGGTGCCGGGTGACCTTCAAGTCGGCCGTCTCCGGCAGGAGTTCACGGAAGAGGTCGACGGTGAGCGTGTGCGCGAGCCACCGCCAGTCCTCGTCACTCCGGGCCCAGACCCCGACGTTGGCGTTCCCGCCCTTGTCTCCGCTGCGGGCGCCGACGACCCGGCCGAGGGGCGCCCTGGTCAGGGGTCCTTCGAGCGCCAACGGCTCGGGCAGGGGCGGTTCCGGCGGGTCTTCGAGTACGGCGGTGTCGGGGGCCGGGGGCACGGGGATCCGGCGGCCGTCGTGCAGGACCGCCACGTGGTCAACGGCGCCCTGAGGGACGTAGACGTCCTCGAAGACGCCGTACGGCGAGCCCTTGCCGGGGGGAGCCACCACATGGAACCCGGGGTAGCTGGCGAGCGCCAGCTCGACGGCGGCGCCGCTCAACGCCCGTCCCACCGCGTCCTGTTCGGGGTCCCGTACGACGAGCCGGAGCAGGGCGCTGGCCGTTTCCTCGGTGGGGGCGTCGGGGCGGTCGGTGCGGACCAACTCCCAGCTGCTGTAAGCGACTTTGGTGAGTACCGGCTCCAACTGGGCGCGCACCAACGCCGCTTTGGCTTCGATGTCGAGGCCCGTCAGGACGAAGGCGACCTCGTTGCGGAAGCCGCCGAGCCTGTTGAGGCCGACCTTGAGGGTCGGGGGCGGGGCCTCGCCGCGGACATCCGAGATCCGAACGCGGTCGGGGCCGTCCTGGGTGAGCCGGACGGTGTCGAGGCGGGCGGTGACGTCGGGTCCGGCGTACCGGGCGCCCTGGGTCTCGTACAGGAGCTGCGCGGTGACCGTGCCGACGTCGACGAAGCCGCCGGTGCCGGGGTGTTTGGTGATGACGGCGGTGCCGTCCTCGTGGAGTTCGGCGAGGGGGAAGCCGGGGCGCCGCAGGTCGTGCGCCCGGTCGGCGAAGAAGGCGTAGTTGCCGCCGGTCGCCTGTGTCCCGCACTCCAGGACGTGCCCGACGACGACGGCGCCCGCGAGCCGGTCGAACTCCCCCGGCCCCCAGCCGAAATGGGCGGCGGCGGGCCCGGTGACCAGGGCCGCGTCCGTCACCCGGCCGGTGACGACGATATCGGCCCCCGCACGCAGGCACTCCGCGATGCCGAAGCCGCCGAGGTAGGCGTGGGCGGCGAGGGTGCCGGGGTGTGCGGCGGTGAGGTCGTCGCCCTCGACGTGCGCGACCCGGACCGGAAGGCCGAGGCGGGCGGCCAACTCCCGTATGCGGACGGCGAGTCCGGCGGGGTTCAGCCCGCCGGCGTTCGCGACGATCCGCACGCCCCGCTCGTGCGCCAGCCCCAGGCACTCCTCCAACTGCCGCAGGAACGTGCGGGCGTACCCTGCACCGGGGTCCTTCAGCCGGTCGCGGCCCAGGATGAGCATGGTCAGTTCGGCGAGGTAGTCGCCGGTGAGGACGTCGAGTTCACCGCCGGTGAGCATCTCGCGCAGCGCGTCGAAGCGGTCGCCGTAGAAGCCGGAGGCGTTGCCGATGCGGAGGGGGGCCGTCACCGGTCCGCTCCCTTGGGCGCGCGCCCCTCACCGGGTGGCCCCGCGAACGCCTGGGCGATGTCCAGCCAGCGGTCGGCGTCCTCTCCGACGGCGGTCAGGGCGAGGTCGGTGCGGTGGGCGCGCTGGGTGACCAGGAGGCAGAAGTCGAGGGCGGGGCCGCTGACGCGGTCGCCGGCGTCTTCAGGGCCGTAGACCCACAACTCCCCGCCCGGGCCGACGAGTTCAACGCGGAACTCCTCGAACGGCGGGGTCAGTCCCCGCACGCCGAAGGCGAAGTCGCGGGTGCGGACGCCGAGGCGGACGATGTGCCGGATCCGGTCGGTCGGCTTCCGGGTCACCCCGAGCGCGTCGGCGACGTCCAGGCCGTGGGCCCAGGTCTCCATGAGGCGGGCGGTGGCCATGGAGGCGGTCGACATGGGCGGGCCGTACCAGGGGAAACGGGCGCCCTCGGGGGCGGACCGCAGGGCCTCGGCGAGGGCGGTGCGGCCCGTCCGCCAGTCCGCGAGCAGCTGCTCCGGCTCCTTGCCGGCGCCCTCCTCCGCGCCGTTGTCCACGAAGTCCCCGGGCTCGGCCAGTGCCTTCTCGATCTGCCGGGCGAAGGCGTCGTGGTCGGTCACGGCCAGCAGCGAGGAGTGGTCGGTCCAGGCGAGGTGCGCGATCTGGTGCGCGACGGTCCAGCCCGGCGCGGGGGTCGCGAGGGCCCACCGCTCCGGGCTCAGCCCGGCCACGAGCAGGTCGAGCTCCTCGCTCTCCGCGCACAGGTCGTCGATGACGGGGGTGGGGTCGGCCATGGGGCGAGGATGCCAGCGCCCTCAGAAACAAGCAAGCGTGCTTGCATTAATTGGGGCACTTCTTGGGCCCCCGATGCAGCGGCCCCGGAATCAGTTCACTTCTTCGGCCCCCGGGTCAGCACATGGACGAAGAGCACCGCCATCACGCCGACCCCCACCCACATCGCCCCCTGCCAGCCGTCGACGAAGGACTCCCGGGCCGCCCGGATCAGTACCTGTCCGTCGGGGCCGGCCCGGCCGCCCGCGACGTCGAGCGCGTTCCCGATGCCCTCGCGGGCGGTGGCCGCCACCCCCTGGGGAACCCCGTCGAGCCGGGGGTCGATCGCGTGGCGGTAGCCTGCGGACAGGAGCGCTCCGAGCAGCGCGACCCCCAGCGCCGTACCGAGTTCGCGGGTGACGTCGTTGAGGGCGGACGCGACCCCCTGCCGGTCGGCGGGCAGCGCGCCGGTGATGGCCTCGGTGGACGGGGTCATCGACAGGCCCATCCCGACGCCCATCGCGAGCATGCCGGGCAGGACGGACAGGTATCCGCCGCCGACCGAGACGAGGGAGGCCATGAGCGCGAGGCCGGCGCCGGAGAGGAGGACGCCCGTGGCCATCGTCGCCCGGGGGCCGATGCGCGCGGCCAGGGCGGGCGCCGCTCCGGACGCCCCCATCATCAGGACCGCCATCGGCATCAACGCCAGCGTGGCCAGCAGCCCCGACCAGCCGAGGACGGCCTGGAGGAACGGGAAGAGCACCACGAAGACGCCCGCCTGGACCCCGAACACCGCGAGGAGCGTGAGCGAACCGGCGGCCAGGGCGCGTTCGCCGAACAGCCGCACGTCCAGCAACGCGGCGTCACGGCGGCGCAGTTCCCAGGCCACGAAGGCTCCGGCGGCGAGGACGCCGACGGCCAGGGCGGTCAGGGTCAGGGGTGCGGTCCAGCCTCGTTCCGGGCCCTCCTGGAGGACGAGGATGAGCCCCACCACGGCGACGACTGAGGTCAGGGCGCCCACGGTGTCGTAGGAATGCCCGTGTTTCTCGGTGGAGTTGGGGACCGAGCGCACGGTCATCGCGAGGGCTACGGCGACCAGGGCGACGGGGAGGACGAAGAGCCAGCGCCAGTTCGCCAGGTCGACCAGCGCGGCGGAGAGGAACATGCCCAGGATGCCGCCGCCTCCGGCCACGCCGGTCCACACGCCGATCGCCCGGCCGCGCTCCTCCTCGGGGAAGGTGGAGGTGATGACGGCCAGCGTGATCGGCATGATCATCGCGGCGCCGACTCCGCTCAACAGGCGGGCGGCGAACAGGACTTCGGCGGACGGGGCGAGGCCGGCCAGGGCGCTCGCGGCGCCGAAGAGGACCAGGCCGGCGAGGAGCACCGGCTTGCGGCCGACGCGGTCGCCGAGTGCGCCCAGGGGCAGGAGGAGTGCGGCCAGGGTGAGGGTGTAGACGTTGATGATCCACAGGATCGTGCTCTGTGAGGCGCCGAAGGCGACCGCGAGGTCGGGCTGGGCGACGCCGAGGCCGGACACCGAGGCGATGACGGCCATCAGTGCGATGCAGACGGAGGTGAGGATGGTGCGTCTTTGGCGGGCGTCGGGGTGGGGGTCGGTGGGGAGGTCCTCGCCGGGGGCGCGGGGTGGCTCGGCGCTCACCCGGCCGGGCAGGTTCGTAGTCATGGGGTCCTCTCAGCGGCGGCGGTAGCGGTAGTGGTAGCGGCGGATCGGCCGGACGTGCGGTCGACATCGACGACGCTAGGCGGGCCTTGCCCTGGAGGCATACGCTCTTGCCCATGACGCAAGACAATGGCGAGCTGGACGGCCTCGTACGCAAACGCATCCGGGCGCTGCGGGTGGCCCAGGGGTGGTCCCTGGAGGAGCTGGCGTCGCGGGCCAGGGTCAGCCAGTCCACGCTCAGCCGGATCGAGAACGGGCAGCGCAGGCTGGCCCTGGACCAGCTCGTGACGCTCGCGCGTGCTCTGGACACCTCGCTGGACCAGCTGGTGGAGACGGCTTCGGACGACGTCGTCTTCAGCCCGATGATCGACGCGGCGCACGGGCTGATGCGCTGGCCGGTGCGGGCGGAGCCGGGCATGACCGTCGTACGGCAGCGGATGACCGATCCGCCGCCCGACAGCCCCGCGCGGCTGCGCGCGCACCCGGGCCGCGAGTGGCTCGTCGTGCTGTCCGGCACGGCGGTCCTGCTCCTTGGCAACCGGCGCTTCCGGGTCGAGACCAACCAGGCGGCGGAGTTCCCCACGATGCTGCCGCACGCCATCGGCGCGGAGGGCGGCCCCTGCGAGATCCTCGGCATCTTCGACCGCGACGCGCGCCGCGGACACCAGCGCGGCGAGGACTCGGGCCGGCCGTAATTCCCGCGCGCCGGGCGCCGCCCGGCGGCGGCCACCACCCGGCCGTGGTCCCGACCTGGCCGTGCTCGCCGCCCGGCCATGGTCCCCGCCCGGAGAAGACTCCGGCCCGCCGCAATACCCGCACGCCAGTCCCCGCCCAGCCATGGTCACCGCCCAGCCGTGATCCCCGCCCGGCCATAGTCCCCCCCCCCCCCGGAAAAGACTCCGACCCGCCGCAATACCCGCGCGCCAGTCCCCACCCGGCCATGGTCACCGCCCGGCCGTGATCCCCACCCGGAGGACACTCCAGCCCGCCGCAATACCCGCACGCCAGTCCCCACCCGGCCATGGTCACCGCCCAGCCGTGGTCCCCGCCCAGCCGTGGTCCCCACCCGGCCGTGGTCCCCACCCGGAGAAGACTCCGACCCGCCGCGGTCCCCACCCGGAGAAGACTCCGGTCGCCCGTAATTCCCGCGCGCCGTCGTCGCGCCCCGCAGTACCGTCCCCCGGTGATCGATGAAGACGGTTTCTTCGGAGAGTCCATTGCGGCGGGGTACGACGAGTCGGCGGCGGAGATGTTCGCGGTGGAGGCGGTTGGGCCGGCCGTGGACCTGCTGGCGGAGCTGGCGGCCGGGGGGCGCGCCCTCGAACTGGGCGTCGGGACCGGGCGGATCGCGTTGCCGCTGGCCGGGCGCGGGGTCGAGGTGCACGGGATCGAGCTGTCGCGGGCGATGGCGAAGCGCCTGCACGCCAAGCCCGGTGGTGCGGCGATCGGCGTGACCATCGGGGACTTCGCGACCGCGCGCGTGCCCGGGGAGTTCTCGCTCGCCTACCTCGTCTACAACACACTCATGAACCTCACGACCCAGGACGCCCAGGTCGACTGCTTCCGCAACGTCGCCGCGCATCTCACCCCCGGCGGCACCTTCGTCGTCGAGGTCATGGTCCCCGACCTGCGCCGGCTGCCGCCCGGCCAGAACACCGTGCCCTTCCACGTCGGCGAGCGGCGCGTCGGCTTCGACACCTACGACCTCGCCACCCAGGCGATGAGCTCCCACCACGTCAAGGTCGACGAGGACGGCCACGGCTCGTTCTGGTCCGTCCCGTTCCGCTACGTCTGGCCCGCCGAACTGGACCTGATGGCCCGCCTCGCCGGAATGCGCCTGCGCGACCGCTGGGAGAACTGGTCCCGCACCCCCTTCACCGGCGACAGCCGCCAGCACGTGTCCGTCTGGGAGAAGACCGGCGCCTGATCAGGACGCGCAACCGCCGTACACCTGACCCGCGTACGCCTCGGGCTCCCGCCCCGAGTGGTACAGATGCGCGTACGCCCCGCCCCGCAGCAACAGCTCCTCGTGGCGGCCCGTCTCCACGATTCGGCCGTTGTCGACGACGAGGATGCGGTCGGCGTCGGGGGCCAGGTCCAGGTCGTGGGTGATCATGATTGTCGTGCGGCCGGCCATCAGGCGGCGCAGGGGGTCGAGCACCCGGCGGGCGGCCAACGCGTCGAGGCCGGTGGTCGGTTCGTCGAGGACCAGGACCGGTGCATCGCGGAGGATCGCGCGGGCGATGGCCAGGCGTTGGAGCTGACCGCCGGACAGGCGGGCCGAGTTGGGGTCGACCTGGGTGTCGTAGCCCTCGGGCAGGTTCGTCACGAAGTCGTGCGCGTCGGCCGCGCGGGCCGCCTCGACGATCGCCTGCTCGCTCGCGCCGGGCCGCCCGCACGCGATGTTCGCGCGGACCGTGTCGTGCAGGACGAGTGTCTCCTGCGGGAGGAGGGTGACGTACTCGCGCAGTCGCGCCAGCGGGTAGTCCCGCAGCGGGACGCCGTCCAAAAAGATGCCGCCCGCGTCGGGGTCGTAGAAGCGGAGCAGGAGCTTGGAGACGGTCGACTTGCCGGCGCCGCTCGGGCCCGTGACGATGACCAGTTCGCCGGGGTGGACGGTGAACGACAGCCCGTCCAGCGTCGGTCCGTCCGCGCCGGGATAGCCGAACGACACCTCTCGTACGTCGATACGGCCGTCAGGGCGCCCGGTGTCGGCGCCCCGCGCCGGGTCGCGTACGGCGGGCCTGGCGTCCAGGACCTCGACCAGGCGCTCGGCGCCCGCGGTGGCCGCCGTGATCAGCAGGCCCAGTTGGGCGAGGCTGCGGACGGGCGGGTAGAGGTAGCTCAACAGGGCGGCGAAGGACAGGAGTTGGCCTAGGGTCAGCCGGCCCTCGGAGATCTCCCAGACGCCGATGCCGATCACCGCGAGCACGCACACCGTCTCGATGACCTGGACGAGCTGGCCGTAGGCCTGGTTGAGGCGGGCCGAGCGGACGGCGGCCCGGAACCACGCGTGCGCCTCCTGCCTGAGCCGTCGGCGTTCGGCGTCCTCGCGGCCGTAGGCCTGGGTGAGGACGAGGTTGCCGAGGGACTCCTCCACGACGGAGGTGACCGCGCCGTCGGCGACCCGGCCGTCGCGGGCCACCGACTTGACCCCGGCCGAGAACCTCCGCGCGGCCAGCCAGAACAGCGGCGCGAGGGCGAAGGTGGCCGCGGCCAGGTCCCAGCGCAGCCAGAACGCGGCGGCCGCGTAGAAGACCGCGCTGAAGAGCGCCGAGGCGGTGCCGATCAGCCCGGAGACGGCCATCTGCTCGATGGACTCGACGTCTCCGGTGAGCCGGGAGAGCAGGTCGCCCTGGCGGTGGCGCTGGAAGAAGTGCGGGGGGAGTCTCTGGACGTGGTCGAAGACGTGCTCGCGCAGTCTCATCACGAAGCGTTCCGAGACCCAGACCGCGAGGGAGCCGCCCGTGTAGCCGATGGCCGCGCCGACCACGGCGAGCACGAGCCACTGCACGGCGGGCGACCAGAAAGCGTCGAGCGAGCCTTTCTGGAGGGCGTTGTCGGTGAGTTCGCCGAAGAGCAGGATGGCGGCGGTCTCGGCGAGCGCGCCGAGTACCGTGCAGAGCCACACGGCGACGAGCCAGCGCCGTAATCCCTTGGTCATGGGCCAGAAGCGGCGGAATGCCGCGCGGGGCGCAAGGGTGGGTGCGGTGGGTTCGTATTCCCTTGATGGCGTTATGGGAAAACCGTATTCGGAGAGCAGAATATCCGGTGGAACAGCCTTTGGATGAACAGGCTCCGGATAAACCGGCTCAGGATTACTTCGCACCCGCCCCTTGCGCCTGGTCACCGCAGGTCAGCCGGCCTGGCGCGGCGGGACGGGCTCACCCGGACGCGGGCGGCGACGGCCCGGCTGTCGGGGCGGCGGAACCTGGTTCAGATTCTGGTTAGCGCCCGGTCCGGGGTTCTGACCCGCGTTTCCGTTCCCACGGGGAGTGAGTGGAGCGATCACCCTGAAGCTCATAAGAATCCTCCTGAGTTTCCAGTTCGTGCGCCGGATGAGAAGGAACTTAACAGCTCCGCGGACGGCGCAAGCGAAAACTCAGGAAGAAAGGCTCCGATAATCGCTGTGAATACCTTGGGGATTCCTAGGAAATACCTGGGTCACCCCGTCCGACCTGCGTGCGGACCGCTCCCATGCTCGCCCCGATGACGAGCGCGACGGCGAGTGCCTGGAGCACCGAGAGGGCCTGATGGAGGATCAGGAAGCCCGCGAGCGCGGCGAGGGCGGGCTCCAGGCTCATCAGGATGGCGAAGGTGGAGGCGGGCAGGCGGCGCAGGGCGAGGAGTTCGAGGGTGTACGGCAGCACGGAGGACATCATCGCCACGGCCGCGCCCAGGCCGATCGTCACCGGGTCGAGGAGCCTCGCGCCGGACTCGGCGACGCCGAGCGGCAGGAAGGCGAGGGCGCCGACCGCCATCGCGAGGGCCAGTCCGTCGGCCTGCGGGAAGCGGCGGCCGGTGCGTGCGCTGAAGACGATGTACGCCGCCCACATGCCGCCCGCGGCCAGTGCGAAGGCGACGCCCACCGGGTCGAGGCCGTGGAAGTTACCGCCGCCGAGCAGGAAGACGCCGGCGAGGGCGAGGGCGGCCCAGACGGCGTTGACCGCGCGCCGGGAGGCGAGGACGGAGAGCGCGAGAGGGCCGAGGACTTCGAGGGTGACGGCGAGGCCGAGGGGGATGCGGTCGACGGACTGGTAGAAGAGGCCGTTCATCGCGGCCATGACCAGGCCGAACGCGACGACCGTGCCCCAGTCGGTGCGGGAGTGGCCACGCAGACGGGGGCGGCAGACCAGGAGCAGGACGACCGCGGAGGCCAGCAGGCGCAGGGTCACGACACCGAGCGCGCCCGCGCGGGGCATCAGGGTCACGGCGATGGCGGCGCCGAACTGCACGGAGACACCACCGGCGAGGACCAGGCCGACGGGGCCGAGGGAGCCCCAGCGGTGCGGAGTGCCGGGTGCGCTGCCGGCGAGGGCCGACGACGAGGCGACGGCTGGGCTGGAAGTGGCTGGGCTCGAAGTGGCTGGGCTGGGGGTCGTCACGGGGCGTCCAGAAGCGGCTCGGGGGGTGCTTCAGGGTAGGTTCACCATGATGCACTGCTCGGTCCAGGGTACTGGACCTCGACAGGTGTGTGAACCCCGTAAGCAGCTGACACCCACGGCTGGGTGGTCTCCTGGAACAGCGGCAGCCTCAACTCCCCCGTGTCCATGAGCGCGTCGTTCTGCGAGCGGTGCAGCCGGGTGTACGCGCCGCCGCGGGCGAGCAGCTCCTCGTGCCGGCCGACCTCCACGATCCGGCCGCGGTCGACGACGAGGATGCGGTCCGCGTCGGGGGCGAGGTTGAGGTCGTGGGTGATCATGATCGTCGTACGGCCCGCCATCAGACGGCGCAGCGGCTTGACGACCCTGCGCGCGGCCAGCGCGTCGAGGCCCGTGGTCGGTTCGTCGAGGACCAGGACCGGTGAGTCCCGCAGGATCGCGCGGGCGATGGCGAGTCGCTGGAGCTGACCGCCGGACAGGCGCGCCGAGTTGGGGTCGACCTTCGTGTCGTAGCCCTCGGGCAGCCGCACGATGAACTCGTGCGCGTCGGCGGCCCGGGCCGCCGCCACGATCGCCTGCTCGCTCGCGCCGGGCCGCCCGCAGGCGATGTTCGCGCGCACGGTGTCGTGCAGGACGAGGGTCTCCTGCGGCAGGAGGGTGACGTACGCGCGCAGCCGGGCGAGCGGCAGGTCCCGCAGCGGGACGCCGTCCAGGTAGATGCCGCCCGCGTCGGGGTCGTAGAAGCGCAGCAGGAGTTTTGACACGGTGGACTTTCCGGCGCCGCTCGGGCCGGTGACGATGACCAGTTCGCCGGGGTGGACGGTGAAGGAGAGCCGCGACAGGGCTTCGGTGTCCGCGCCCGGATAGCGGAAGGTCACGTCTTGTATGTCGATACGGCCGTCAGGGCGCCCGGTGTCGGACGGGCGGCGCGGGTCGGTGACCGCGGGGCGGGCGTCCAGGATCTCGATGAGGCGCTCGGCGCCCGCGGTGGCGGCGGTGACGGTGAGGCCGAGCTGGGCGAGGCCGCGGACCGGTGGATAGAGGTAGCCGAGGAAGGCGGAGAAGGCGAGGAGCTGGCCGAGGGTCATCCGGCCGGTGGAGATCTCCCAGGCGCCGATGCCGATCACGGCGAGTACGCAGACCGTCTCGATGACGGTCACGAGCTGCTCGTACGCCTCGTTCAGGCGGGTCGAGCGGACGGAGGCGCGGAACCAGGCGTTCGCCTCCTCGGCCAGCCGTCTGCGCTCGGCGTCCCGGCGGTCGTACGCCTGGGTGAGCACGATGTTGCCGAGGGACTCCTCGACGACCGAGGTGATCGCGCCGTCGGCGACGCGGCCGTCCCGGGAGACGGCCTTGATGGAGCCGGAGAACCTTCGCGCGGCGAGCCAGAAGAGGGGGGCGAGGACGAAGGTGGCGGTGGCGAGGTCCCAGCGCAGCCAGAAGGCGGCGGCCGCGTAGAAGAGGGCCGAGAAGACGGCGGAGGCGGCGCCGACCAGGCCGGAGACGACCATCGTCTCGATCGCCTCGATGTCGCCGGTGAGGCGGGAGAGGAGGTCGCCCTGTCTGTGCTGCTGGAAGAAGTGGGGAGGTAGCTGTTGTACGTGGTCGAAGACGTGCTCGCGCAGGCGCATCACGAAGCGTTCGGTGGCCCAGGCGGCGAGGGAGTTGCCGGCGTACGCGACGATCGCGCCGACGACGGCCACGGCGAGCCACTTGCCCGCGGGGGCCCAGAACGCGGCGAGTGAGCCCTTCTGGAGGGCGTGGTCGGTGAGGTCGCCGAAGAGGAGGATCGCTTCCGTCTCGGCGAGGGCGGCGAGGACGGTACACAGCCAGACGGTGAGGAGGCGGCCGCGGAGGCCTTTCGTCAGCGGCCAGAAACGGCGGAATGCGGTGCGGGCGGGAATGGTGGGGGTGCCGTATTCGTCTTCGTCCTCGAATTCAACTTCCTCGTCCATGCCCGACTCCACCATTCTCCGCCGCTTTACCTGACAAAGGGTCCGACGGTGCACCGCCGGACCCTCCTACATCAGTTGTCCTGGTCGCCCGGGATCGGCTTGGGGACCGGGGGCTTGTGGTGGTGCTTCTTGGGCTTCGGCGGGGGCGGGGGAGGCAGCTGCTTCGACTTCGGCTTCGGCAGGGGGGCGAGCTTCTTGAGGCTCATTCCAACTCCTTGAAAGGGGGTTGCGCTGTTCCTGGATTTCGCCGAATTCCGCGTCCGGAACCCGATGCCGAAGAATTTACACGCCGCCCACCAAGAGAAGCGCTAGGAAAGGCAAAGGGGCACTGTGAATAACCTTGGTAAGGCTGAGAGTTGGTTGGGTAAGAGGCCCGGCCGGGCGCTAGCGGCGCGACAGGTACAGGTCCAGCGCCCTGTGGAGGAGGCGGTTGAGGGGGTAGTCCCATTCGCCTAGGTACTCGACTGCCTCGCCGCCCGCGCCCGCCTTGAAGCGGAGGAGGCCCAGGAGGTGGTTGGAGTCCTCCAGGGTGTCGGTGATGCCTCGGAAGTCGTAGACGGCGGCGCCGAGTTCGTGGGCGTCGGACATCATCCGCCACTGCATGGCGTTGTTGGGCTGCACCTCGCGGCGGCGGCTCGTGGAGGCACCGTAGGAGTACCAGACGTGCTCGCCGACGGTCAGCATCGTGGCCGCGGCCAGCGTCTCCCCCTCGTGCCGGGCGAGGTAGAGCCGCATACGGTCCGGGTGTTCGGCGGTGAGGGCGGTCCACATGCGCTGGAAGTAGGCGAGGGGGCGCGGCAGGAAGCGGTCGCGTTCCGCGGTCTCGGTGTAGAGCGCGTGGAACACCGCGAGGTCGCCGTGACACCGGCCTTCTCGGCCTTCTTGATGTTCCGCCGCCACTGCTGGTTGAGCCCGCGGTGGATGTCCTCCAACGTCCGCCCCGCGAACGGCACTTGGAAGACGTACCGAGGCTGTCCGACCGCGAACCCCTCCTCGTCGCCGGGTTCCGTCTGCTGCCAGCCCGCGCGCCGCAGCCGGTCGGCGATGTCGAAGGACCGCGGTTCGTACGAGGTCGCCGCCACGTCCCGCAGCCGCCGCGCGGCCGGATCGGCGATCGCCGCCTTCACGGTCTCGGCGCTCCACCGCCGCATCACGACCGGCGGCCCCATCTTCACGGAGAAGGCACCCTGTTCCCGCAGATACGCGAGCATCGGCTCCAGCCAGCGCGCGCTCAGCTCGGGGTCGGACCAGTCGATCAGCGGTCCCTCGGGGAGATACGCGAGGTACTTCTTCAGCTTGGGCAACGGCCGGTGGAGCACGAGCCCCAGGACGGGACCTGCATGGTGCCGGCGGAGGGCCGCAGGGGCATGCGGGCGACTCCTTCGGCCAGC
This sequence comes from Streptomyces sp. NPDC047072, assembly GCF_040643855.1. NCBI lineage: Bacteria > Bacillati > Actinomycetota > Actinomycetes > Kitasatosporales > Streptomycetaceae > Streptomyces > Streptomyces sp. NPDC047072. The sequence goes on from NZ_JBEYVC010000045.1 coordinate 40,605, forward strand.
TGGTCTTCCGCCAGCCTAGGCAGGACGACCGCCGTCACCGCCGCCCCACGCAGCGCTCCTCCTAGCCACCCGCCCCCGGCGCACGCACCATGAACACGTCCACCAGATCCTCCGCCTCCACGACGAACCCGTGCCGTTCGTACAACCATCGGGCCGCGCTGCCCTGGAGGACGTTCAGGCGGACGGGTTCAGCGGTCGCGTCGGTGCGGGTGAGCAGCGTGCGCAGGACGGCCGTGCCGAGGCCCCGCCCGTGCAGTTCCGGTGTGATGAAGAAGTGCTCCAGCCAGTGCCCGTCCGCCTCCGGCCGCAGCGCGACACACCCCGCGAACCGGCCGTCCGCCACGACGACCGACGTGTGCGCCGCGACGAACGCGTCCCGGAACCGCTGCCGTACCCGATGCTCGTCGAACCGCCCCAGCCGCTCCAGATCCGGCCGCATCACCACGGCCCGCAGCTCGACGATCGGCTCGACGTCGGCGAGTTCGGCGGGCCGCAGGGTCCACGCCACCCGGCCCGCCACAGTCGTACTGGTGTCCATGGGCGGGAGTATCCCAGCGGCCCCGAAGGCCCCCGGCACCCCTCCCGCCCACCCCGGACTCAGCCCTTGCCGGCCGGCGCGAAGTGCACCGGGATGTACTGGTCGTACAGGCGGACGTCGGTCGCCGTGAAGTCGGCGCGGGTGACGATCGCGCACCGCACCGTCATGTCGCAGACCACGCCGTCCGCGATCTCGGGCCTGAGGTTGAGCGTGGTAGTGAAGCGGCCGCCCTTCTCGTACGGGAGCGTGACGCCCGGCGTGCCCGTGCCCTGGTCGGTGATGCGGCGGGCGGAGCCGTCCGTCGACTCACGGCCGCCGAGACAGCCCGTGGGCAGCCGGGTGTACGTCGAGGGGTCGCCGACCTCGACACCCTCCGGGACCGGGCAGAACGCGAGGAAGACGCCCTGCGCGCGGTTGTAGCCCTTGCCGCGGACGTCGACCGTGCCGCCCGCGGCGGGCAGCAGCGTGGACTTCGCGGTCAGCCGCAGGTGGAAGGTCTCGCCGTCGGCGGTGGTGACGGTGCGGTGGGCGTGGCCGACGAGCGGGAAGGCGGCCGCGCTGCCGGCGAAGGGGAGGGTCGCGGCGAGCGCGGCCGCGGTGACCGCGAGGGCGCGGCGCAGGAGTCGTGCGGTGGGGGGTGTCATGGGACGGAGTCCGCCCTTTCACTTATGTGCGTACCGTGAACTCCTTGATACCTAAAACATGACTGATCAGTAGGCCAACGCCGGCCGGATCCCTTCACGGCCCGCACACCACATCACCCCATGCCGGCCCGCTCACCCCCGCCGCAGCGCCTCCGCCAGCACCTCCGCCAGATGCCGCCCCCGCACCCCGGCCAGCTGCTCCAGCTGGGTCCGGCAGGAGAACCCGTCCGCCAGCACCACCGCCTCCTCCGGTGCCTCGCGCACGGCCGGTAGCAACTGCTCCTCCGCGCACGCCTTCGACACCGCGAAGTGCCCTTTCTCGAAGCCGAAGTTGCCCGCGAGCCCGCAGCAGCCCCCGGCCAACTCGCCGGTGAGTCCCGCCGCTTCACGCAACCTTCGGTCGGCCGAGTCGCCGAGGACGGCGTGCTGGTGGCAGTGCGTCTGGCCGACCGCCGGACGGTCGAGGCGCGGTGGGACCCAGCCGGGGGCGTACGTCTCCAGCGCCTCCGCGAAGGTGAGGATCCCCGCCGCGAGCCGGGCCGCACGCGGGTCGTCGTGCAGCAGCTCGGGCAGGTCGGTGCGCAGGGCGGCCGCGCAACTCGGCTCCAGAACGACGAAGTGCGCGGGATCGTCGGCCAGTTCGGGCCTGAGGAACACGTCCAGCATGTCCAGCGTCTCGCTCAACACCGCGCGGGCACGGTCGAGTTGGCCGGTGGAGATATACGTCAGTCCGCAGCAGACCCGGCCGCGGTGCAGCGGGTTCACGGTGTACGAGGTGCTGCCGTCCTCCTCCCGCGTCTCCGTCACCCGGGAGGCCAGCTTCGGCAGGAGCACCGGCCTCACCCCGGCCGCCTCCAGGACCTCCACGGCGGCACGGCCCACGCCGGGTGAGAGGTGCTCGGTGAAGGTGTCCGGCCACAGGAAGACGGTGCGGGGCAGCCCGCCGTCGGGAGTCTCGTCGTAGGCCACGTCCTCCCGCATCCCCACCCGCGCCCGACGCCCGTACCACTGGCTGAACGTCCGCCGCGCCACCCGCGGGATGCTCCGCTCCGGCGCGATCCCCCCGAGCAGCTTGGCGAGGGCCGCGAGGGGTCGTACCGCCGCGAGCACGTTGACCAGCCGGGCGGTGCGCGTACGGGCCACCCAGCGCAGCCAGACCGGCAGCCACCCCATGCTGTAATGGGCGGCCGGGCGCCGGCGCCCCGCGTAGTGGTGGTGCAGGAACTCCGCCTTGTACGTGGCCATGTCGACCTCGACCGGGCAGTCGGAGCGGCAGCCCTTGCAGGACAGACAGAGGTCGAGGGCGTCCCGCACCTCCGTCGACCGCCAGCCGTCGGTGACCACCCCACCCCGCTCCCCCGCCAGCATTTCGTGCAGCAGCCGGGCCCGGCCCCGCGTGGAGTGCGCCTCCTCCCCCGTCGCCCGGAAGGACGGGCACATCACGGCGGACCCGGTCGCCGACGTCGTACGACATTTCGCGACGCCCACGCAGCGCCGTACGGCCGCGGAGAAGTCACCGCCGTCGGCCGGGTAGCCGAAGGCCACGTCGACCGGCTCGCGGGGCAGGACGGCGAAGCGGAGGTCGGCGTCGAGGGGTGCCGGGCGGACGAGCACGCCCGGGTTGAGCAGGTCGTCCGGGTCCCAGACGGCCTTCGCGCGCTCGAACAGGGCGACCATGTCGTCGCCGTACATCCGAGACAGCAGTTCGGCGCGCGCCAGCCCGTCCCCGTGCTCCCCGGACAGCGAGCCGCCGTGCGCGACGACCAGGTCGGCGAGTTCCTCGGAGAAGCGCCGGAAGCGACTCACGCCCGTATCGCTGAGCAGGTCGAAGTCGATGCGGACGTGGATGCAGCCGTCGCCGAAGTGGCCGTACGGCGTCCCGCGCAGCCCGTGCTCCCCCAGCAGCCCGCGGAAGTCCCGCAGATACGCGCCCAGCCGCCGCGGCGGGACCGCGCAGTCCTCCCAGCCGGGCCAGGCCTCGGAGCCGTCCGGCATGCGGGTCGCCGTACCGCTGGCGTCCTCGCGGATCCGCCACAGGGCGCGCTGGCCGGCCGGGTCGGTCACCACGAGGGAGTCGAGGACATCGGCCGCGCGCACGATCTCCTCCGCACGCGCGCGTGCCTCCGCCTCGGAGGAGCCGCCGGTCTCCACGAAGAGCCAGGCGCCGCCCCGGGGCAGCGCGGCCGCCGAAGGGACCAGGTCGGCCGCCATGCCCTCTACTGTCAGGGGGCCGTGCGGCAGGATCCCGGCCGCGGCCTCGGCGGCCACGCCTTCGTCCGCGTACCCCAGCACGGCGAGCGCACGCGCGCGTGGCGCCTCGACCAGCCGTACGACGGCCTCGGTGACGATGCCGAGGGTGCCCTCGCTGCCGCAGAAGGAGCGGGCGACATCGGCCCGGTGCTCGGGCAGCAGCGCGTCCAGGGCGTATCCGGAGATACGGCGCGGCAGCTCGGGGAAGCCGGTCCGCAGCCGGGCCAGCTCCCCGTCGACCAGCTCGCGCAGCCCCTCCGGCGCCCCGGCCCACTCCTGCCCGAGCCGCAGCCGCTGCCCGCGCGCGGTGATCACGTCCAGCTCGCGGACGCTGTCGGCGGTCGTCCCCCAGGCCACCGAGTGCGACCCGCACGAGTTGTTGCCGATCATCCCGCCGAGCGTGCAGCGGCTGTGGGTGGAGGGGTCGGGCCCGAAGCGCAGCCCGTGCGGGGCGGCGGCCTCCTGGAGCCGATCGAGGACGAGCCCGGGCTGGACGACGGCGGTCCGCGCCCCGGGGTCCAGCGCCACGACCCGGTTCATGTGCCGGGTGAAGTCGAGCACGACCCCGGTGCCGGTGGCCTGCCCGGCGATGGACGTACCCCCGCCCCGCGCCACGACCGGCACCCCCCGCTCCCGGCACACCTCCAGCACGGCGGCCACGTCGTCGGCGTCCCGCGGCGCGACCACCCCGAGCGGCACCCGCCGGTAGTTGGAGGCGTCCATGGTGACCAGGGCCCGCGAGGTGACGTCGAAGGCGACCTCGCCCCGTACGGCCTTGCTCAGCGCGGCTTCCAGACCCGTCATGGGACTCACAGGACTCATGGGACCAGCGTCCCAGCCCGTCCGCCGACCGGACCCACGTCTCAGCCGACGGACCACATTTCGTCCACGTTTCCCCGACCGGCTAACCTCGCTCCGTGGCTGAGATCCAGATTCCCGCTGACATCAAGCCCGCCGACGGTCGATTCGGCGCGGGCCCCTCCAAGGTGCGGACGGAAGCGCTGGACGCGCTGGCCGCCACCGGTACGTCCCTGCTCGGCACCTCCCACCGCCAGGCCCCGGTCAAGAACCTGGTCGGCCAGGTGCGCGAGGGCATCTCCGCGCTGTTCTCGCTGCCCGAGGGCTACGAGGTGATCCTCGGCAACGGCGGCTCGACCGCGTTCTGGGACGTCGCCACGCACGGCCTGATCGAGAACAAGTCGCAGCACCTGACCTTCGGCGAGTTCTCGTCGAAGTTCGCGAAGGCGTCCAAGCTGGCGCCGTGGCTTTCCGAGCCGACGGTCGTCGTGAGCGACCCGGGCACTCACCCGGAGCCGGTCGCCGAGGCGGGTGTCGACGTCTACGCCTTCACCCACAACGAGACGTCCACGGGCGTCGCGGCCCCTGTGAAGAGGGTCGCGGGCGCGGACGCGGGCTCCCTGGTACTGGTCGACGCGACCTCCGGCGCCGGCGGCCTCCCGGTGGACATCGCCGAGACGGACGTCTACTACTTCGCCCCGCAGAAGTCCTTCGCCTCCGACGGCGGCCTGTGGATCGGCGTGTTCTCCCCGGCCGCGATCGAGCGCGCCGAGCGGATCCACGCGTCCGGCCGCCACATCCCGGAGTTCTTCTCGCTCCCGACGGCGATCGACAACTCCCGCAAGAACCAGACGTACAACACCCCTGCGCTGTCCACCCTGTTCCTGCTGAACCAGCAGCTGGAGTGGATCAACGGCCAGGGCGGCCTCGCCTGGTCGACGGCCCGCACGAAGGACTCGTCCACCCGTCTCTACACCTGGGCGGAGGAGTCCAAGCACGCGACCCCGTTCGTCACGGACCCGGCGAAGCGCTCGCAGGTCATCGGCACGATCGACTTCGCCGACGAGATCGACGCGGCCGCGATCGCCAAGGTCCTGCGCGCCAACGGCATCGTCGACACCGAGCCCTACCGCAAGCTCGGCCGCAACCAGCTGCGCGTGGCGATGTTCCCGGCGATCGACCCGGCGGACGTCGAGGCGCTGACGAAGTGCATCGACTACGTGATCGAGAAGCTGTAGTTCTCGGCTCTACGACGATGAGGGGCGCCCGGTGAACTCCGGGCGCCCTTCGTCGTGTTCAGGGAGACGTCTCGAGGTCAGGGCACCAGTACAAGCTTGCCGGTCGTACGGCGTTCCTCGATCGCGCGGTGGGCTTCGGATGCCTCGGACAGCGGATAGGCGCGTTCTACGGCGACCCGCAGCCGGCCCGTCTCGATGCGCTCGGTGATCGGCTCCAGAGTGCGGCCGTCGGGCTCGGCGGTGACCCAGACGTACCGCAATCCCCTTGTGGCGGCGGCCTGTTCGTCCGTGCCGGGATCGATGGACGCGCCGACGAGCAGCCCGCCCGGCTTGAGCACGTCGAGGGAGCGCGGCCCGTACGCGCCGCCCACCAGATCCAGAACGACGTCCACCGGCTCAACGGTCTTGCGGAAGTCCCCGGTTGTGTAGTCGACCAGTTCGTCCGCGCCCAGCTCGCGCAGCCAGTCGTGCTTGGCCGAGCGCGCGGTCCCGATGACGTACGCGCCGAGCTCCTTGCCGAGCTGGACCGCGACATGGCCGACACCGCCCGCCGCCGCGTGGACCAACACCCGGTCACCGGGGCGGACTTGGGCCAGTACGGACAGCGCCTGCCAGGCGGTGATCGCGACCAGGGGGACGGCCGCCGCGTGCGCGAGGTCGAGGTTCTTCGGCTTCGGCGCCAGCGCGGTGGCGGGCGCGACGGTGAACTCCGCGTACGCGCCCCGCGGGGAGAGCGGCAGCATCCCGTACACCTCGTCCCCCGGCCCGAACCGCGTCACCCCCGCACCGACCCGCTCGACGGTCCCGGCCAGGTCGTTGCCCGGCGTCCAGGGCAGGGCGACCAGGTCGGGAACCCGCCCGGATCTGAGTACGGCGTCCCCCGGGTTGACCCCGGCGCCCCCGACCCGCACCAGCACCTCACCGGGGCCGGGTTCGGGGACGTCGGTCTCGGTGGCGACGAGCACCTCGGGACCGCCGAAGACGGACTGGACGATGGCCTGCATACGCGTCGTGCGTGTCATGGATGTCACGGGTGTCATCCTCCGACCGCCGATCGGGCGGCGGAAGAAGGCACTTCTCTGATATCGAGGTTCCTCATGGATACCGGTTTCGACCTGAGGAAACACGGCGGCGTGGACGTCTTCCTGCGCGACTGCCCCACCCGCGCGGTGCTGGAACTGATCGCGAGCAAGTGGACCATGCTGGTGCTGGTGGCGGGGTGACCCCGAAGGTCCTGACCTCGACCCTGCGCGCCCTGGAACGCGAGGGCCTGCTGACCCGCAGTGTGTACCCGACCGTGCCACCGCGCGTGGAGTTCGACGAGCGTGCCGCGCGTGTGGCCGAGGAGGCGGTGGCGCCCGTACGACAGTGAGGGCGCCCGGTGGTGAACACCGGGCGCCCTCTGGGCAGTTCAGGTCGGTATCAGCCGCGGAAGCCGAGCATGCCGTGGAGGCTCGCGCCGCCGGGCACCGCGGTGAGCGGCGAGGAGTCCGTGCTCAGGGACTTGGCCGACTTGGACTGTGCCTGGGACTGGGACTGGGACTGGGACTCCAGCGGCTTCGGGTCGGCGAGCTTCTTGCAGGTCGCGTCCGCCGTGCCGTGGCCGCGCGGGACCGTACCGTCGGTCAGGTACTTCGCGAGGTACTTGTCGAGGCAGGCGTTGCCGCTCAGCGTGATGCCGTGGTTGCCGCCGCCCTGCTCGACAACGAGGCTGGAGTGCTTGAGGAGTTGGTGGACCCGGACACCGCCCGGGTACGGGGTGGCCGCGTCGTTCGTCGCCTGGAAGAGCAGGACCGGCGGGAGCTTGGAGTTGGCGACGTTCACCGGCTTCAGCGACTTGGTCGGCCAGAAGGCGCACGGCGCGTTGTACCAGGCGTTGTTCCAGGCGTTGAAGGGCGCCTTCGCGTAGACCGCCCAGTTGTCCTTCTGCCACTGCTTCCAGTCCCGCGGCCAGGAGGCGTCACGGCACTGTACGGCGGCGTAGACGCTGTAGCCGTTGTCACCGGAGGCGTCGATCGCGGCGAAGTTCTCGTACGCCTCGACCAGCGGGTCGGCGTTCTTGTCGTTGACGTACGCGGCGAACGCGTCGGCCAGGTAGGGCCAGTAGCCGTTGTAGTACCCGCCGGGCAGGAAGGTGTCCTCCAGCTCGGCCGCGCCCACCTTGCCGCCGGCCGGCTTCTTCGCCAACTCGGCCTGCATCGCGTACCACTTGGCCTCGATCGCGGCCGGGTCGGTACCGAGCTTGTACGTGGAGTCGTACTTGGCGATCCAGGCCATCAGCGCCTTGTGGCGGGCGTCGAAGGCGTAGTCCTGCGAGATGTTGGCGTCGTACCAGACCCCGTCGGGGTTCACGATCGAGTCGAGCACCAGCCGGCGCACATGGGTCGGGAAGAGCTTCGCGTAGACCTGGCCGAGGTAGGTGCCGTACGAGTAGCCGAAGTAGTTGATCTTCTTCGCGCCGAGGGACTTGCGGATCGAGTCCAGGTCCTTCACGGCGCTGATCGTGTTGATGTACGGCAGCACGCTCGCGTACTTGCGGCCGCAGGCGGCGGCGAAGGACTTGGCGCGCTCCAGGTTGGCCTTCTCGATCGCGGGTGTGCTCGGGACGGAGGCCGGGCGCACGGGGTTGAAGTACCCCGGCTTGCAGTCGAGGGCGGGCGTGCTCTTGCCGACGCCGCGCGGGTCGAAGCCGATGACGTCGTACTGGGAGGCGACGGCCTTGGGCAGACTGGAGGCCACGAACCCGGCGAGCGTCAGCCCACTCCCACCGGGACCACCCGGGTTGACCAGCAGCGGGCCCTGGTACTTCTTCGCGGTGTGCGGCACCCGGGACAGGGCCAGGGTTATCTGGCGTCCCTTGGGCTTGGCGTAGTCGAGCGGCACCTTCACCGACCCGCACTGCAGGGTCGGGTAGTCGTCGGTCCCGCACTTCTTCCAACTGACCTTCGCGGGAAGGGCGGTGGCCGAGACTGCCGACGTACTGGCCTCCGCGGGAACGGCGGTGACGGTCCCGGCGAGGACAACGGCCGCACCACACAGCACAGCTGCGCTTCTTCTCATGAACTTCCCTCAGCACATGGGGGGTTGGGGGTCAGGACCGAAAGCCTCACGATCCCGACCGAATCCTGCCGAAGATACGCCCGAATGAGAAACACCTGAACGAGAGATTTGAATCTCCTTTGATCAGGGGGTGCTTGGGCGCGGCGAGCGCACTGTTCACTACAGACATGACGAAGGACGACGACTACGCGAGAACCAGCAGACGCCTGACCCTCTGGGGCGCCCTCGCCGGACTGGCCGTGGCACTGGCCATTCCGACGTACATGGTGGTGGCCGTGCTGCTCTTCGACGGGCCACTCCCTTAGGTGCTGTCCGGGAGTCGCGTCCTTGTACCATCCCGCCTCATGGTCATGAACATGGGGCGGGACGCCGAACAAGGCGTGGTGGAGCTGGCGTACCGGCCGACGGCAGGGGACTTCGTCGCCGGGCTGCGTGAGCGCGGACGGGCCAGCCGGTCGGCACGGAGACAGAAGTGGCTCATCGGTATGGCACTCGTCTTCGCGGGTGTGTTCTCCGCCGTCCAGCTGGCCCAGGGGGAGATACCGGTGTTCCTGCCGGTCTGGGCGCTCGTCTCCGCCGCCGTCCTGCTCTTCCTGTTGCCGAGACTGCAGGGCCGCCAGCTGCTGCGTGCGGCTCAGCCCCACGGGGAGTACCGGGCGACGGTGACCGACGAGGGGCTGACGATCGTCACGGACAACAGCACCACGACGGTCAACTGGGCGGCGCAGCCGCGCTACCGCGAGGGCCGGGACGTCTTCGTCCTGCTCAGCGCCGACCGAAACGCCACCTGCCTCACTGTCCTGCCCAAGCGCGGCCTAGGCGACCCCACCGACGCCGACCGCCTCCGCGAAATCCTCGACCGCAACGCGACGCGAGCGCAGTAGTGCTTCGTCCGGTCAGGGGCAACTCTCCTCGTACTTGACCGCCGTGAAGGTCACCGGCTGCCCGGTCAGCTTCACGCCCGGCTTCGGATCCTGTGTGCACACCTGCCAGTTCGACTCGACAAGAATCAACCGATCCTCGCCGGTCGCGTCCTTCACCGTGATCGACGTACTGGAGTCGAGCGCGGCACGTGCCGACTTCACGGACTTCCCCGTGAAGTCGGGCATCGTCGCACCGGCAGCCGTCGGCTCGCCCTGGTCCTTCGCAGGGCAGCTCTCCTCCAACTTCACCGCGCCGAAGTCCAGCTCCGTATCGACCGACAGCGTCTTCCCTGCGGCGGGGTTCTGCGAGCAGACCTTCCAGTTCCGGTCGAGGGCCTGGAGGCGGTCGCGGCCAAGGGCGTCGTGCGAGTCGAGGTTGTAGAACCCGGCCGCCTGCGCCTCGTCCTGTGCCGACTGAAGCCCCTTGCCGACGAAGTTCGGGACGGTCTTCTTCTCGGCGACCGAACCGGCACTCTCGGCCGGCTCACTGGCAGCCGCGCTCGGGGTGGTACTGCCCCCGCCACTCGCGGTGTTGCCGGGCCCGCAGCCGGTCGCGGTGCCCCCGAGCACGAGCACGCCGGCCGTGATGCCCCCGATGAGTCTCCAGTTCGCCATGGTTGCCCCCCAGTGATGCGCGGATTGACGGAGGGGGAGAGTACGGGCGGTGCCAGTGGCTCCGTGGCCGAACGATGGTGCTGTGCCCTGAAGGAGTGGTGCGGGTAGCGGGCCGCCCGCGGCCTTCGACGCCGCACGGCCTGGCACCGGCTGATCACCGTGCATAGGGTTCCCCCCATGAACGACGAGATCACGACCACGGTCGGCAGGGAGTTCTACTCGTTCGACGGGCGGATACTCGAGATCTTCGGCGGCGGCCCCATTCGCTTCCACATACGGCACATGTACGTACGCGTCACCAGCCCCGACCGCAAGGGGAAGCGGGTCGTGGAGATCGGGCACGGTCGACCGGAGTTCCGGGGCAGGTGCCATATATGGAGGTACACGGCCGAGGAGTGGGAGCAAGCCCCTGGCCTGGCCGCGCTGTTGGAAGCGGTGCGGGCGGCCATCGACGCGGCCTAGGACGGGTCCGCACCGCCTCCCAGAGGACGGCCGCCCCCTCAGGCCCCGTACGGCTCGCCCAGGTCCCACGCCTGGTGCATCGCGTCCGCGAACGCCGCCGCGATCTTGTGCTCGCCGCTCGTGTTCGGGTGCGTGCCGTCGTAGGTGTCGTGGTTGATGTCGTACGACACCGGCGGCGACGCCAGCAGCAGCGGCGAGCGCGGTTCGTCCAGGTCGGAGGCGGTCTTCGCGAGGAGGTCGTTGAAGAGGGAGACCTGCGTGGCGAAGGGCGCGTCGGACTCCGCGCGGACGTTCGGGATCACCGGCAGCAGCACCATGGCGACCCGCGGGTTCGCCTCCCGCGCCGCCGCCACGAACCGGGCCGCGTTCTCGGCGGTCTGCTCGGCGTTCGTGTAGAAGCCGAGATCGATCAGGCCCAACGACACCAGGAGCACATCCGCCCGGTGCGTCCGCACCGCCTCGCCGATCAGCGGAGCCATGTGCAGCCAGCCCTCGCCCCAGCCGGCGAGGTGGGCGCGGGGGAAGTCCGGATCGGCGTACTCGTACGACGTGGGCGTGTCCGTCGCCTTGTCGTACAGCGTCTCGCGCGGGCCCACGAGCGCGAAGGGGCCGCCGTAGGAGTCGCGCAGGTGCTGCCACAGGCGGTAGCGCCACGTGTGTTCGCCGGCGCTGCCGATGGTCATGGAGTCACCGACGGACATGAATCGCAGCATGCGCCCATCATCGGTGATTCTTACCGGCGGGTAGCAGATCTTGGGCAATCTCCGGGCTGTGAAGATTCCCACCCCGCCCGCCCACCCCACCGCGGCCGACCCGGCACAGCGGGCGCAGCCGGATGGCAGGCTTGTCGCCATGCGCCGACCGTCCGCCCTGCTCGCCGGGCTCCTGCTCGTGGGTGTGTTCACCCTGCCCACCGCCGGAACCGCCTCCGCCGCCGGAGCCGCCTCCGCCGCCGAAACCACCTCGGCCGCCGGCACCGCCTCCGCCGACGCGGACGGCAAGGGCGACAGGGGGTTCACGATCTCCGACCCCCGGATCACCGAGTCCAGCGGCCTCGCAGCCTCCCGGCAGCACCCCGGGATCTACTGGACCCACAACGACCAGGACACCGGCGCCTACCTCTACGCCGTCGACAGCGCCACCGGCAGGACGGTCGCCCGGATCACCATGACCGGCGTCGGCACCCCGAGGGACGTCGAGGCGATCCAGATGGGCCCGGACAACGAGCTCTGGGTCGGCGACATCGGCGACAACGACGGGGTGACCTGGCCCTTCGTCTGGATCTACAAGCTGCCCGAGCCGAAGGTCCTCAAGGACCAGTCGATCAGGGCGACGCAGTACGTCGTGAAGTACACCGACGGCTCCCGCGACGCCGAGTCCCTCCTCGTCCACCCCAAGACCGGCCGCGTCTACATCATCGACAAGCAGGAGGACGGCGGTCACCTCTACGAGGGCCCCGCGACCCTCTCCTCCTCGGGCACCAACGTCTTCAAGCCGGTCAAGCCGGTCGACCTGTGGGCCACCGACGCCGCCTTCTCCCCGGACGGCCAACGGGTCGTCGTACGCGGCTACTTCGGCGGTATCTGGTACGACTGGAACGGCGGCGACCTCAAGCGCGGCGGCCGCATCAGCGTCCCCCTCGGCCAGGGCGAGTCCGTCTCCTACTCGCCGGACGGCACGAAGATCCTGCTCGGCATGGAGGGCGCCGACAGCGTGGTGGAGGCGCAGGACGCACCCGGCGGAGACTCGGCCAAGTCCCCTTCGGGGAGCGGGAGTTCGGCGGACGGCGACAGCACCCCCGGCGGTGACACCATCAAGGTCGGGGGCGTGGCCGTCGTGGTCGGCATCGCCCTACTCCTCGGCCTGCGCCGCCTGTTCCGCCGCCGCTGACGCCCGCACCCGCGCCCGTACGCACGTCTCCAGCCCGTCCAGGATCCGCTGAAGCCCGAACTCGAAGTGGTCGAAGCCGGCGCTCCAGGTGTCCTCGGCGAGGGAGGCCAGCACGGGGTAGCGGCCGGTCGCCATGACCTTCTCGATGAACGGCGCCTGGGCCGCGTAGAACTCGGCGGTCGTCATGCCCGACGTCCGCTCGGCCTCCCGCTCGTAGACCTGCGTGCGCGCGGCCCCGACGACGTACCCGTCGACCGCGATGACCGCCGACACCAGCTCCGGGTCGGTCAGTCCCATCGGCTTGATCCGGTCGAGCACCTTCTCCATGCCGTCCAGCGCGCTCGGGCCGAGCAGCGGGCGCGACTGGTTGACGCCGAGCAGCCAGGGGTGGCGGGTGTAGAGGGCGAGCGTGGCGCGGGCCATCGCCTCCAGGGCGGAGCGCCAGGTGCCGTCGCCGAGGTCGGCCGGGTTCTCGGAGGGGCGCTGGACGCGGTCGAGCATCAGGTCGAGCAGCTCGGCCTTGCCGGGCACGTACCGGTACAGGGACATCGCGCCGGTGCCGAGTTCGGTGGCGACCCGGCGCATCGAGACCGCGTCCAGCCCCTCCGCGTCCGCGACCCGGACGGCCGCTTCCACGATCCGGTCGAGGGTCAGCCCCGGCTTGGGCCCTCTGCTGGGCCGCGGCCCGCTGTCCCACAGCAGTTCGAGCGTGCGGACGATGTCGCCGCTCCCGCTGGTGTCACCGCTGCTCGTCATGGGGGCAGCTTAGTTCCGGCGGCGGGGGCGGCGAAAAACCGGGTACGGCGTACGCGTAATCGGGTACGGTGTACTCAGTTAAGGGAGAGAAGGGGGAACCATGACCACCGACGACGGACACGCCGTCCACGCCGAGGGCCTGAAGAAGCGCTACGGCGACAAACGCGCCCTCGACCGCTTCGACCTGGCCGTCCGCGAGGGCACCGTGCACGGTCTGCTCGGACCGAACGGCGCCGGGAAGACCACGGCCGTCCGCATCCTGTCCACGCTGGTCCGGCTGGACGGCGGCCGGGCCACCGTCGCCGGGCTCGACGTGGCCCGGCACCCCCGCGAGGTGCGGGCGCGGATCGGCCTCACCGGGCAGTACGCCGCCGTGGACGAGGTGCTCACCGGCCGGCAGAACCTCGAGATGTTCGGCCGCCTCTTCCACCTCGGCGGCAGGCGGGCCAAGTTGCGGGCCGCCGAGCTCCTGGAGCAGTTCGACCTCACCGACGCCGCCGACAAGGGCGTCGGCAAGTACAGCGGCGGCATGCGGCGCCGCCTCGACCTCGCCGCCTCGATGATCCTCGCGCCCGCCGTGCTCTTCCTCGACGAGCCGACGACGGGCCTCGATCCCCGTAGCCGCGGCGAAGTCTGGGAATCCGTAAGGGCGTTGGTGGCGAGCGGTACCACCGTCCTGCTGACCACCCAGTACCTGGAGGAGGCCGACCGGCTCGCCTCCCGCATCACCGTCATCGACCAGGGCCGCTCCATCGCCGACGACACCCCCGACGGGCTCAAGGACCGGGTCGGCGGCGACCGTATCGAGGTCGTGGTCGCCGAGCGGACCGACATCCCGCGCGTGGTGAAGGTCGTCGCCCGGGTCAGCGACGGCGAACCCGAGGCGGAGGAAGGCGAGTTGCGGGTCCACGCCCCCGTCGTCGACCGGGTCGCCGCCCTCACCGAGGTCGCCCGCACCCTCCAGGACGAGGGGGTGCGGGTCGAGGACATCGGACTGCGCAGGCCGAGCCTCGACGACGTGTTCCTGCGCCTGACCGGACACCGCACGGAGAAGGAGGAGACAGCGTGAGCACGCTGGAGGCCACCCACGGCCGTACCTACTGGGCCCTGGCCGACGTCTGGAACATCGTCCGCCGCGGCCTCACCCACTACCGCCGCCAACCCGTCAACATCGCCTGGCAGTTGGGCTTCCCCATCCTCTCCGTCCTGCTCTACGGCTATGTCTTCGGCAGCGCCATGCAGGTGCCCGGCGGCGGGGACTACAAGGACTTCCTGATGCCCGGCATGTTCGTGATGACGATGGCCTTCGGCTTCATCAACACCGCGACCCTCGTGGTGTACGACGCCACCAAGGGCGTGATCGACCGGTTCCGCTCGATGCCGATGGCCTCCTCCGCGGTGGTCGCGGGCCGCGGGGTGACCGATCTCCTCGTCGCCTGCGCCGAGTTGGCCATCATGATGCTCACCGCGGTGGCGATGGGCTGGCGTCCGGACGGCGGACTCGGCTTCCTCGCCGCGTTCGGACTGCTGCTGTGGCTCAGGTTCGCGCTGATCTGGATCGGGGTCTGGCTGGGCCTGATGGTCCCCAACCCGGAGGCGGCGGGCGGCCTGTTCGCGGTCGCCTTCCCGCTCACGATGATCTCCAGCATCTTCGTCGCCCCCCAGCTGATGCCCGACTGGCTGGGCGCGGTGGCGGCCTGGAACCCCATCTCCTCGACGGCGGCGGCCACCCGCGACCTGTTCGGCACACCGGTGGGCGGCGGCGACTCCTGGGTCGAGCGGCACGCGCTGCTGATGGCCGGGGTGTGGCCGGTGGTGCTCACGGCGGTCTTCCTGCCGCTCGCGGTACGGAGGTTCCAGAAGCTCAGTAGGTAGCGTCCCGTGTCTTGACGTGTCCATGTGACCTGACTTCCATGGGAGGGGCCGGGTGGTGGGAGCGCTCCCACCCCGTTCCGGACCCGCCCCTTCGAGAGGAAGCAGCGACATGTTCCGCAGCTTGCGAAGAGTGCTGTGCGCGGCGGTACTTCTGTTACCGCTCCTGGTCGGAGCGCAGTCGGCGCACGCCGCCGAGGCCGGGCCGGTCCGGGTGGCCGAGGCCGGCGCCGGGTACTGGCACACCAGCGGCCGCCAGATCCTGGACGCGTCCGGGCAGCCGGTCCGGATCGCCGGGATCAACTGGTTCGGCTTCGAGACCGGCAACTACGTCGTGCACGGCCTCTGGTCCCGCGACTACAAGTCCATGATCGACCAGATGAAGTCGCTGGGCTACAACACGATCCGCATCCCGTTCAGCGACGACATCTTCAAGTCGGGGACCGTCCCCAACAGCATCGACTTCTCCAGCGGCAAGAACGCCGACCTCCAGGGACTGAACTCCCTCGGCGTCCTCGACAAGATCGTGTCGTACGCCGGTCAGGACGGCCTCAAGGTCATCCTCGACCGGCACCGCCCGGACGCCGGCGGCCAGTCGGCGCTCTGGTACACGGCCGCGGTCCCGGAGTCGACCTGGATCGCCAACCTCAAGACGCTGGCGACGCGTTACCAGGGCCAGGACACCGTCGTAGGCATCGATCTGCACAACGAGCCGCATGATCCGGCCTGTTGGGGCTGCGGAGACACCGCCACGGACTGGCGCCTGGCCGCCCAGCGGGCCGGCAACGCGGTGCTGTCCGTCAACCCCGACCTGCTGATCTTCGTCGAGGGCGTGCAGACCTTCAACGGCGTCTCGGGCTGGTGGGGCGGCAACCTGATGGGCGTGGCGCAGTACCCGGTGCAGCTGAGTGTCGCGGGCCGGGTGGTGTACTCGGCCCACGACTACGCCACGTCCGTGGCCCAGCAGAGCTGGTTCAGCGATCCGGCGTTCCCCGCGAACATGCCGGGGATCTGGGACAAGTACTGGGGCTACATCTTCAAGCAGAACATCGCGCCGGTGTGGGTGGGCGAGTTCGGCACGACGCTGGCGTCGACCGTTGACCAGAAGTGGCTGGCGGCGCTGGTGACGTACCTCCGCCCGACCTCGACGTACGGCGCCGACTCCTTCCACTGGACCTTCTGGTCGTGGAACCCCAACTCCGGTGACACGGGCGGGATCCTGAAGGACGACTGGCAGACGGTGGACATGGTGAAGGACGGGTATCTCGCGAGCGTGAAGGCGCCGGGGTTCCCGGGCTCGGGCGGCGGCAGCGACCCCGGTGACCCGGGCGGGGGCACGGCGGCCTGCACCGCCGCCTACTCCGTCAGCAGCGACTGGGGAAGCGGCTTCAACGCCGAAGTGAAGGTGACGAACTCCGGTGCGGTGGCCCTGAGTTCGTGGAAGGTCACATGGACCTGGCCGGGCGCGCAGAAGGTGACGTCCATGTGGAACGCCTCGTACACCCAGACCGGCTCCTCCGTGACCGCGACGAACGCCTCGCACAACGGCACGGTCCCGGCGGGAGGTTCGGCGACCTTCGGATTCGGAGCCGCACCGGGAGGCGGGGGCACACCGACCGTGACCTGCACGGCGGCGTGACCCCTGGCGCACACCCGCCCACCAGGCACTGATTGGTGCATTTGTCCCACGCCCCAGGGCATACGCCCAGGTCGGTTCCGGGCAAGGGCGGGACAAACGCACCAATCACCTGGGGAATACCGGTCCGCCCCACGGTCGTTGTAGGCGCCGGTCTGGCCCCCCGGAGGAAGCGCGGTGAGCTCGTGATGAAGGCGGTGCGGTTCCATGGGTACGGCGGGATCGAGGTGCTGCGGGTCGAAGAAGTGGAGCGGCCCTCGGCCGGGGCCGGGCAGCTGCTCGTGGAGGTGCGCGCGGCCGGGATCCAGCCCGGGGAGGTGATGATCCGGGAGGGCGCGCGGCACGACCGCTGGCCTGCGACGTTCCCCTCCGGGCAGGGCAGTGACCTGGCCGGGGTCGTGGTGGAGACGGGTCCGCAGAGCCGCGGCTTCGCGGTGGGCGACGAGGTTCTCGGCTTCACCCATCGGCGGGCGAGCCACGCGGAGTTCGTGGTCGTCGACGACGTGAACGTGGTCGCGAAGCCGGCCGGGCTGTCCTGGGAGGTCGCCGGGTCGCTGTACGTGGCCGGTACGACCGCGTACGCCACCGTGTTCGCGGTGGACCCCGCGCCGGGCGACACCATCGTGGTGTCCGGTGCGGCGGGCGGGGTCGGCTCGCTCGCGGTACAGCTCGCGCGGCGGCACGGGGCCACGGTGATCGGGCTGGCGAGCACGCGCAACCACGACTGGCTGAAGGAGCGGGGGGTCGTGCCGGTCGCCTACGGGGAGGGGGTGGCCGAGCGGGTCCGGGAGGCGGCGGGCGGGCGCGTCGACGCGTTCATCGACACGTACGGCGAGGGGTATGTGCGGCTGGCCGTGGAGCTGGGTGTCCGGCCGTCGCGCATCAACACGATCCGCGACTGGCGTACGGCGGCGGAGGTCGGCGCGCGTACGTACGGTGAGGGTGCGGCGGCCTGCGCGGTCGTCCTGGGCGAGCTGTCCCGTATGGCCGCGCGCGGGGAGCTGGAGGTGCCGGTGGCTCGCGTCTACCCGCTGGAAGAGGTCCAGGACGCCTACCGTGACCTGGAACAGGGCCACACCCACGGCAAGATCGTGCTCCGGCCCTGAACCCGTGTCCTCGTCACCGTGCGTATCGTTGTACTGCGCGGTTGCGCTCTTCCGTGGGGCAGCCGGGGAGGAGCGCCACGATGACCGTCCTTGAAGACAGGATCGCGATGGCCGAGAGCGACGACACGAGTTGGCTCGACGAGATGTTCGAGCTGCTTGAGAAACTGCCTGTCCCCGAGGGATTCAAGGTGGAGATCGTCGAGGGGGCCATCCACATGTCGCCGCAGCGGGACATTCACTGGGACACGATTCGCAAGATCCTTTGGGCCCTGGAGGACCGCTTCGGTCGGCGCGCGAAGCTGTTCTCGGACGTCCGCATCGACTTCCCCGGCCACCGGAACGGTTTCGCCCCGGACGTGGCGAAGCTGCGCGACGACGCCCAGAAGGACTCCAGCGGCCGCTGGCGTCACCAGGACGTGGAATTCGTCGCGGAGGTCATCTCCAGGGACACCGCTCAGAACGACTACGGCGCCAAGAAGACCGCGTACGCACGCGCCGAGGTCCCCGTCTACGTAATCGCGGACCCGTACGTGGGCAAGTGCCGTCTGTTCACCCACCCCAAGGACGGCGACTACGTGAACGACATGTCCATCACCTACGGCGGGGATGTCGACATGACCGCGACCCCCTTGGACCTCACCCTGAAAACGGATGAGTTCCCCCGCGACTGACTGGCACAATCCGGCGCATGGCGATCATCCACCAGACCACGGTCAAGCCCACCAAGCTCGAACTGCTCACCCCCTGGCTGCCCACCCGCCCCTGGTATCTCGGTTCCGGCGCACCGGAGTTGGCGAAGGCCGGCGGGTTCCGGCTGGACGATCCGGAGGGTGAGGTCGGGATCGAGTTCATGGTGGTCCTCGACACCTCGGGACCCGAACCCGTCGCCTACCACGTCCCCCTCACCTACCGCGCCGCCCCGCTCCCCGGCGCCGAACACGCCCTCGTCAGCACGATGGAGCACGGCGTGCTCGGCCCCCGCTGGGCCTACGACGGCTGCCACGACCCGGTGCTGTACGCCACCCTCCTCGCCCTGTTCGAGGGCCGCGCCCGGGCCCAGGCCCAGAGCCTCTCCGACACCCCCGACGACGAGGTCGCCCACTCGTACACCGGCCCCGAACTCCCCGCCCCCACCTGGCCGGTGGAGATCACGGACACCGGCGACGGCACCCGCCTCACCGCCCCCGACGGCACGGTCCTCCACGTCCGCCGTGTCCTCGACCCCACGGCCCCCGACACCCGCCCCTCCGACGCGACCGGCCATGTCTCCAGTGCGTGGCAGGCCTCGGAGGACACCCGCGTACGGGCCGTGTTCGCCACGCTGGCCTCCGTCTGACCTCCGCTGGCCCCCGTCTGACGTCACTTGAGGCGCCGGCCTCAGAACCCCACATCCGCCCCCCGGTACTCCGGCGCCCTCCGCACCCGGCTCGCCCGCTCGTACGCGTACGCCAACCGCAGCAGCACCGGCTCGCTCCACGCCGTTCCCATGAAGGTCACCCCGACCGGGAGGCCGTGGGCGAACCCCGCGGGGACGCTGATCGCGGGATACCCGGCGAGGGCGGCCGGGGTCGAGGCGCCGCCGCCGTACATGTCCCCGCGGATCAGGTCGATCTTGGCCGGTGGTCCGGACGTCGGCATCACGAGGGCGTCGAGGCGGTGCCGGCGCAGCACCGCGTCGATGCCCTCGGCGCGGGAGAGCCGGTGGTTGACGGCCAGCGCCTCCCGGTACTCCCGTTCCGAGAAGTCCAGTTGGTGCACGGTCTCCAGCCCGTCCTGGCGCACATAGCGCAACTCCCGTTCGGCGTGCGCCCTGTTGAAGGCGATCAGCTCGGCCAGGCTGCGTGGATGGTCACCGGGAGCGGCGGCCAGATAGCCGTTCAGGGCGCGCTTGAACTCGTACGCCTGGACCACCAACGAGCCGGGCAGGTCCTCCAGTTGCTCGGCCGTGGGGATGTCGGCCGGGTCGACGACGACCGCTCCGGCCTTCCGCAGCACCCCGAGCGCGCGCTCCGCGATCTCGTCGGCGTGGTCGCTGTAGCCGTAGTACACGGTCCGGGGGACGCCGATCCGCGCGCCGCGCAGCCCGTCCGGGTCCAGGAAGCGGGTGTAGTCGCGGTGGAAGCGGCCTCGGCTCGCCCGGGTCGCCGGGTCCCGCGGGTCGACGCCCACCAGTGTGCCGAGCAGGATCGCCGCGTCCCGGACCGTCCGCGCCATCGGCCCGACGCTGTCCTGGCTCGGCACCCCGGGGATCACCCCGCCGCGGCCGACCAGCCCGACCGTCGGCTTGACCCCGACGACGCAGTTCGCCGAGGCCGGGTCGATGATCGAGCCGTTGGTCTCGGTGCCGATCCCGGCGACGCACAGGTCGGCCGCGACGGCGGCCCCCGTGCCGGAGCTCGACTCGTTGGGCGAGCGGTCCAGCTTGTACGGGTTGCGGGTCTGGCCGCCCCGGGCGCTCCAGCCCGCGTGGTGGACGAGCGACATCCCGCCCGCCCACTCGCTGAGGTTGGTCTTGCCGAGCACCACGGCACCCGCGGCCCGCAGCCGGGCGGCGACCGTGGCGTCCCGCGCCGGCCGCAGCCCCTCCAGGGCGAGCGAACCGGCCGTGGTGTGCATCCGGTCCGCCGTCTCCACCAGGTCCTTCAGCAGGACCGGCATCCCGTGCAGCGGCCCCCGCGGCCCGCGCAGGGCGTCCAGCCGCCGCGCCTCGTCCAGGGCGTCCGGATTGACCTCGATCACCGCGTGCAGCAGCGGGTCGATCCGTTCGATCCGCTCCAGGTAGTGACGGGTCAGCCGTACGGCGTCCAGCCGCCCGTCGGCGATCCGCGCCCGCAGTTCCGTGATGCCCGGTTCGACGGGCTCACCGGAGTCGGCCCGGGCCGGTACCGCTCCGAGCCAGGGCGCGGCGGCGGCCGCGGCGCCGAGCGCGAGGACGTTACGGCGGGTGGTGTGGGTGGGCTCCATACCCATCGACGGTAGGGACGCGACGGCCCCGGCTCGCTCCGGCTGTCCCCCCTTTCCTCCCGGGAGAAAACCCCAGCAGGACGCCCCGAGGGGACCCACTTGCCTAGAGCGCACTCCACGCCGTTGGCTAGGTGGTCATGAGGTACACGCAGCTCGGACGCACAGGACTCAAGGTCAGCCGACTGGTCCTCGGCACCATGAACTTCGGCCCGCAGACCGACGAACCGGACAGCCACGCGATCATGGACGCGGCGCTGGACGCGGGCATCAACTTCTTCGACACGGCGAACGTGTACGGCTGGGGCGAGAACAAGGGCCGTACCGAGGAGATCATCGGCAACTGGTTCGCCAAGAGCGCGGCCCACCGCGACAAGGTGGTCCTCGCCACCAAGGTGTACGGCAACATGGCCGCCGACGGCGACGCCTGGCCCAACCACGACAAGCTCTCCGCGGTGAACATCCGCCGCGCGGTCGACGCCTCGCTCAAGCGGCTGCGGACCGACTACATCGACGTCTACCAGTTCCACCACATCGACCGGAACACGCCCTTCGACGAGATCTGGCAGGCGATCGACGTCCTGGTCCAGCAGGGCAAGGTCCTCTACGCCGGCTCCTCCAACTTCCCCGGCTACAAGATCGCCCAGGCCAACGAGACCGCCGCCCGCCGTGGCGGCACCATCGGCCTGGTCAGCGAGCAGTGCCTCTACAACCTCGCCGAGCGGCGCGCGGAGATGGAGGTCATCCCGGCCGCGCAGGAGTACGGCCTCGGCGTCATCCCCTGGTCCCCGCTGCACGGCGGCCTGCTCGGCGGGGTCATCAAGAAGGAGGCCCAGGGCGGCCGCCGCGCCTCCGGCCGCGCCGCCGACACCCTCGCCGACCCGGCCAAGCGCGCCCAGATCCAGGCGTACGAGGACCTCCTGGAGAAGCACGGCCTGGAACCCGGCGAAGCGGCCCTGTCCTGGCTCCTGACCCGCCCCGGCGTCACGGGCCCGATCGTGGGCCCCCGCACGGCGGAACAGCTGGAGTCGGCGATCAGGGCGGTGGAACTGGACCTGTCGGAGGACGTCCTGGCAGGTCTGGACGAAATCTTCCCGGGCCCTGGGCCTTCCCCGGAAGCCTTCGCTTGGTGATTGCAGGCCGACGTAGGCGCTTTTAGGGGCGCGGGGAACTGCGCGACCAGCCACGACGGCGCAGCAGCCGACAACGCACCGCAGTTCCCCGGCCCTACCTACCGAGGGCCGCAGCCAACGCCACAACGACGAACATCATCACGAGCACACCGGCCATGATCCGGTTACGGGTCTTCGGGTCCACACAACGAGCCTAACCGGCCCCGCTCAGCACCCACCGCCCGACCACCTCGTACCGAGGCTGCTCCCCCACCACCCCCGACGTCGGCAAATTACTCCGCACCAACGCGACCTCACCGACGGTCCACGCCCGGCTCGCATACGCGTCCAGCACCTCCAGATACGGCCGTACATCAACCGCCTCCCGACTCCGCGCCACCGTCAGATGCGCCTTGTACCGCCGGTGCTCCCCCATCTCCACCCCCGCCTTCCGCCCCGCCGCCTCCGCCCGCTCGGCCAGCAACCGCAGTTCCGCCAGACCGCCGGAGGCCCCCGCCCACAACGCCCGTCCGTGCCCGAACTGCCCACCCCCACGCACGGCCAGCGAAAAGGCAGACGTCCGCCGGGCAGCCCGCGCCAGCCGCTCCGACAGCTCCGCTACGACGAAGTCGTCGACCTCCCCGTAGAACGCGAGCGTGAAGTGCCACCCCGGGACCCCGGTCCAGCGCAACCCGCCGGCCCCCGGAAGCCTCCTCAACTCCCCTACCCGCAGCGCGAGTTCGTCGACGACATCCTGCGGAGGCAGCACCGCGGCGAAGAGTCTCATGAGCCCCAGCCTGTCACCATGAGGGCATGGAGATCACCATCAGGGACGGCGCACCGGCCGCCACCCTGGCCCTCACCGACAGCCCCGGCTCCTACGTCCCGCCGGTCGACAAGCGCCCGAGCGTTACCAAACGCTTGCCCAGCGCTACACCCTTCAGGGTGGAGTTGCAGAGCATTCTGCCCGTAGCGGCCGAAGGACTTGCGGCAGCACAGCTAAGATCGCCTTGTCCGACAACAGCGTTGTCGGACCTACCGCCGGACGGGCGGAAAGTCAGGCCTGCGGAGGCCGTGTAAGACCGACCTTCACCGGTCGGCAGTGGCCTGTGAAACAGGAACCCGAGGTGGTATCGCGTAGCGGTGCGAACCAAAATCTCCCACCCCCGGGCAGGAGAGGGCGTCAAATCCACTGGCTCGCCTCCGACCGCCACTTCAAAGCCGCGGCTCGGCGAGCACGACTGGCCTGGCCAGCTACTGGCCCGGAGGGTACGAACAAGCAACAACCCTCCGGGCCAAGGAAGCCGCAAAAGCCGCCACAGACTTACACGGCCGGTGCCAGCGCCTCCCGCACCTCGCGCGGCACGAACCGCACGTGTGGGTGGCCGCGGTTCCAGCCGACCGACAGCCGCAGGTTGCCGACCCGGGCGAGGACCAGGCCGATGGCGTCCCGGCCCGTACGGCGTCCAGCATCAGCGGGGAGCCGCCGTCGGTGGGGGAGACGAGGAGC